>JALOAB010000172.1 GCA_023229045.1 Fidelibacterota bacterium | reverse complement strand
TTCACTCCTTCGATTGAGTCTCGTTCGTTCCAATATTAAAATACCCGGGCGTTATATTCAAGATTAAAATCGGGGTGGCACAATGGCCTTGAATCCAATTCGGAATCATTTCTCCTCGAATCGGTCATCTTTGTAGGACAAAGACTGACAGAAAAATCAGGTTTTGTCCGATTTACAGGACGACCCGATTAATATAGATTACAGCGTGGATAGCGGAACACACATTCCGGGCAGGGAAAAAGTAAAATCATGAAAATCCTGATAGCCGACGATTCGGAAATTTTGCGTAAGCATTTAACAAATTTGCTGACCGAAATTCCGGGTGTCGATATCATAGGATATGCCGAAGACACCGAGAGTGCGATTGCCGGGATCGAGACTGAAAATCCCGATGCGGCAATAATCGATATTCGCATGCCGGGCGCGGGCGGCATCCAGGTCCTTAAAACCGTGCGTCAAGCACATCCCGATCTGCGGATTATAATTTTTACCGATTATCCCTATCCGCAATATCGCAAAAAATGTTTTGAAGAGGGAGCCGATTATTTTTTCGATAAATCCACTGAGTCGGAAAAATTGGTCGAACTAATTCGAAAAATGGTCAGAGGTGAAGCCTGAATCGGCAATCGACAAACCAACCTATTAGTGAATATTCCAGCGGGAGGTCTATTAATGATCATTGAAAAAACCGGCCTGTACGATTTTTTTAGACGTTGTCAGGCTGAAAGCCTGGGCGGATTCAGGCAAGTGATCGCGCCGCGGCTTTCACCGAAAAATCCCAATGTGCTTTTCTGGGATAAGTGGCAGGGCGACTGGGAATTTGTGATTGACAGCTATCGCACGGTCGATCCTTTACGGATTCTCTTTTACTCGGCGCGCGAGCGGATTTTACCCGCCCAAACGGATAATGAAAAGCGTCTGATTGTAGGCGCCAAGGCTTGTGATTTGCGGGCGTTGAACGTTCTGGATAAAGCTCTCATCAATACCGACTTCGTCGATCCGCTTTACGAAAGCCGTCGCAAGAACACGACGATTGTCGGCGTCGACTGCAATGAGATTGCGCCGACCTGTCATTGCAACTTGGTGGAAGGCGCGCCGTATGCCAAACAGGGTTTTGATCTTAACCTGACCAATCTGGATGCAAATTATTATTTTCTTGAAGTGGGAAGCGCCAAAGGTCAGGAACTGCTCGACCTTATGCAGAAATACGTCAAAATCAACCGCAGTTCGGAAGATGATCTAAACACACGCAACGAAAACCGCCAGGCGATCGAAAAGCGTTTGAAATTGCAAAATAAACAGTACGAACGCGATCCGCAGTACGAAACCCTGCGGACTGCCGATTTGACCAAATGGGTTGACGAAGCCTATACCTGTTGCGGTTGTGGCGGCTGTACCAACATCTGCCCGACCTGCTACTGTTTGATTTTAAATGACGAAACCGCCGCTGAAGGTTTTATAAAGGATCGCAGTGCCGACACCTGCCAGATACACGGCTACGCGCGGGTGGCGGGCGGCGCCTCACCCCGACCGAAGATGTATGAACGTTTCCGCAACCGATACCTCTGCAAATTTCGCTATATGCCGAGTAATTTCGGTTTACTGGGTTGTACCGGGTGCGGGCGTTGTAGCGAAGTCTGCGCCGGAAAGATTGAATTCCGCGAAGTGGTAAAACGAATCATGTCGGCAGGAAAAGTTAAGGAGAGCGCCAATGTCTAAAAATCCCTACAAAACGACTGCGGCTATAATATATGATATTGTTGAAGAATCGCCGACTATCCGGACTCTGCGTTTGCGTCCGGAGCAACCGATTACTTTCAAGACCGGCCAGTTTATGGAGGTGACTGTACCAGGTATCGGCGAAGGCCCGTTCACGCCGTCTTCATCACATTACGTTTCAGAAGTGATGGATATGACGATCATGAAGGCCGGCTTTGTCACTGAATATATTCACAAAGCTAAAGTTGGCGATCGTATCGGTCTGCGCGGACCTTATGGGAAAGGCTATCCGCTGGATAAATTCAAGGGTAAAGATGTTTTAATAATGGGCGGCGGAGTTGGTATGGCGCCAACCCGCTCACTTTTTCTGACATTGTTGCATGATATTAATGATTACAATAGCGTGACCTTTTTAGCGGGCGCCAGAACGCCGGCGGATATGATCTACAAAGACCAGGTTGCCGAATGGCGCAAAATACCCAAGGTTAAATTTCTGCGCTCGGTCGATAAAGTGCCCGAGGGTGAAACCTGGGATGAAGACGTTTGTCTCGTGACCAAGTTACTGACGAAAATTTCCATCGAGCCGCGTAATAATCCGGTGATCGTCTGCGGCCCGCCGGTGATGATGAAATTCGGCACATTCGATCTGTTGAAGTACGGCTACGCACCGGCTGATATTTATTTATCAATGGAAAAAAAGATGTACTGCGGCATCGGTCAGTGCCGCCATTGCGTGATTGGTCCGTATTTCGCCTGCAAGGACGGTCCGGTATTTACCTACGAACAGATCAAAGATGAGGAGAATATCTGGGAATGAAACGTTTATTTATCGATATACCGGCTTTATATAAATTAGGTGATGCGGTGAAAAAGATCGAGTGTGAGTATTTTTTCCACCGTCATAATAATGGTCAGTTCAGTCTGCTGGAAGTCGCCGAATTCGCGGTCTATTGCCGTCAGTGCAAGGAAGCCTTTTGCGTACAGGTTTGCCCGAAAGAAGCGCTCGAACGCACCGAATCCGGCCTGATCAAACGCTGGAATATGCGGTGCGTCGGCTGTAAATCGTGTACGCTAGCCTGTCCGTTCGGGACGATTTTTCCGGAGGTCATCAACTACGTGACCGGCAAATGCGACTTCTGTCTGAATCAGCTGAATGACGATCCGGATTACGTGCCGCTCTGCGCCAAAACAGCGCCGAACGGTGCGATCGGCATGCACGAAATCGAAAGCGAAGACCCGGCGCAGAATCTGTTTCTGTTTGGCGAGCGATTGGCTATCAAAAGCCCAAGCTGGCGCTTTAAGGAGGAGAAAGTATGAGCGGCTGGACGTTTTTCTATCTGTTGGTTTTTCCGGGGTTGCTGTTCACGGCAGTTCTGGGCTTGTTAGTTGGCTGGGTCGATCGCAAAGTCAGCGCGCGGGTGCAATTCCGCGTTGGACCGCCGCTCTTCCAGAATTTCAACGACTTTTTCAAACTGCTCGGTAAAGAAACAATCATCGTTAAAAGTAGTCTGCATTCACTCTTCGTGCTGTCGCCATTGGTGGCGTTCGGCGTGACGACTTTGATCGCGGCCATGCTCGGAGTCGTATTGTTTTACGGCTTTGGTTTCGGTGGCGATCTGCTGGTGATGATGTATTTACTGATGATCTATTCGGTAATGGTGATTCTGGGCGGTTCGGCGACCGGCAATGTCTATTCCAGTCTGGGCGCCGGACGCGAGATTAAACTTCTGCTGGCTGACGAACTGGCTTTCATCTTAGTTTGCCTGGTGCCGATCATTAAAGCCGGCTACCTGATCAAGTTGGAGGAAATTCTCAGCGCTCAGGTCGCTCAAGGTGCGTTTATCGGTTCCTTTTCCGGCGCGCTGGCGTTTATTGTCGGGCTATTATGTATTCAGGCCAAGATGACCCTGCCACCGTTCCATATTCCGGAAGCCGAGACCGAAATCGTGGAAGGGCCGCTGATGGAATATTCCGGGCCATTGCTCGGTTTCTGGAAGTTGAATCAGGCTATGCAATGGGTGGTGTTTCCGTTCCTGTTAATCATTCTGTTCCTCGGCGGCTTTAACAGCGTCGGCTGGGGCATTCTGTGGTCGGCGCTGAAATATCTCGGGATCGTCGTAATCATGATATTAATTAAAAATACCAATCCGCGCATCCGGATTGACACGGCGTTAAAATTTTTCTGGAAATACCTGACGCCGGTCGCTCTGCTGGCGGTCATCTTAGCGGTTTTAGGAGTGTAATATGGGATGGTATAAACGTCGTCTGTCAAAATCGCTGTGGGTTTTTCACGTCAGCGGCTCGCCCTGTAACAACTGCGACATCGAAATCCTAGATTTGCTGACGCCGCGTTATGATGTCGAACGTTTCGGCATCAAATTAGTTGGTTCGGTGCGGCATGCCGATGTGCTTTTAGTGACGGGAATTTTCAATAAAAAAATTGCGCCGAGGATCAAGCGAATTTACGAACAGGCGCCCAAGCCGATATTTGTAGTCGCGGTCGGCACCTGCACTTCCAGCGGTTGCTGTTTCAAAGACAGTTACAACATAGTGCCGTCACGCGAGGCGGTCATCCCGATTGACATGTACATTCCGGGCTGTCCGCCCAAACCGGAAGCCATGATCGCCGCTGTTGCCAAATTAATAGGAGTTCTGAATGGATGAGTATAAAAAGTTTTTGCAATTAATGGGCGATAAGGTTGCGCAGGTTATCGAAAAACCGCGCCGGCTCTATTTTGTCGTATCGAATGACAACCTGCGGGACGTCGCCCGGCATCTTTTTTTAACGCTCGGCTGTCGTCTTTCGACGGCTACCGCCCAGGAAACCTATCACGGTCTCGAAATCCTGTATCATTTTTCACAGGATGCCAGCGGTTGTTATTACTGTCCGCGGGTGATCCTGACCGACAAAAAGCATCCTAAAGTCAATTCGATAACCGCGATCGTCACCGGGGCGATTTGGATCGAACGTGAAATTTTCGACTTATGGGGCATTGAGTTTTGCGGTCATCCGCGCATGGAACAACTGCTCACCCTGCACCACCCGGAAAATCCGGATAAACCGTTGCGTTTCGGGAGGTCGGTATGACACAGAATAAAATTCCGGTTGGTCCGTTTCATCCGCTCCTGGAAGAGGCTGAATATTTCGAGCTTAAGGTAGAAGGCGAAACGGTGGTTGATATTGATATGGAAATCGGCTGGATGCACCGCGGCCATGAATTCATCAGCGAATCCAAGACTTTTACCCAATCGATATATTTAGTCGAGCGAATTTGCGGTATCTGTTCGACTTCGCATCCGATTGCCTGTGTGCATGCCATCGAAGATGTGGATAATGTTGAAATTCCGTTGAGAGCGCGTTATATCCGGACGCTGGTTGGTGAATTGGAACGTAT
>JALOAB010000171.1 GCA_023229045.1 Fidelibacterota bacterium | reverse complement strand
AACAGCTTGCCAGGCAACTGAAACGGGTGGGTGAATATTTCGGACTCCAGGTCAAGGCCGTCATTACCGACATGAATCAGCCACTGGGCAGAGCGGTTGGCAATTGGCTTGAGGTGATCGAATCTATCGATACTATCAAAGGTCAGGGACCGGAAGACCTGACTGAAGTTACCCTTTATTTGACAGCCTGGATGGTGGTGCTCTCCGGCATCGAAAAAAATTTCAATAAAGCCCGCGACCTGTTGAAAGATCTGATCGCATCTGGCAAGGCTTATAAAAATTTTCTGCAAATGGTCGAAGTCCAGGGGGGAGATGTCAGTTACATTGAGAATCGCGAAAAATATAAAAAAGCCGCCTGTATCGAACCGGTTCTGGCGACCGAAGCGGGTTGGATTAAGAGCATCGAAACCACCCGAATTGGCATGTGCGCCGTTGCGCTGGGCGCCGGTCGACAGTCACTGGACTCGGTCATCCAACCGGAAGTCGGCTTGATCATTCACAAGAAAATCGGCGATCAGGTTCAAGTCGGCGAAACACTTGTCACTGTCCATGCATCGAGCCGCAAAGCCTTCCGGGAGGCGCAGACCGCATTGCGTAAAGCCTACCATTTTTCAAAGATACCAGTAACGCCACCGCCGTTATTTTATGAAACTTTTTAATTCCGATCGCCGGAGTTCGAATAATTATATATTTTTATTAAATTCATGCACGCAGGTCAAATCAGCTATTTTAGTTGTGCGAGAAAGTTGAAAAATTATATGAATCGGACCAAATTGAAAAACACATCCGGAATTTTAATCGCCGCCGAAGGGCTCGATGGTTCCGGCAAATCAACCCAGCTCTACCTGGTTAAACGCTGGCTCGAACTGAGTGGTCATCATGTCTATCTGACTGAATGGAACTCTTCGGTGATGGTTCGGCAGGCGATAAAACGCGGCAAGAAGAAAAATCTGCTGACGCCGACCACCTTCAGCCTGGTGCATGCCGTCGATTTTTCTGACCGCTATCACCGTCAGATCCAGCCGCTTCTAAAAACCGGCTATATTGCTCTGGCCGACCGCTACATTTTCACGGCTTTCGCCCGCGATGCGGTAAGAGGCTGTTCGAATGCCTGGCTACGCAATCTATATAGTTTTGCGAAAGTACCAGACCTGACCTTTTATTTCAAATTACCGTCCAAAGTAGCGGTCGAGCGCATTCTATCCAATCGACCCAAAATAAAATATTATGAAGCCGGCATGGACCTCAATCTGCATCCGGAAGTCTATGACAGTTTTCGCATCTACCAGACGAAAATCGGAGCCGAATATGATCGGCTGAGCCAGGAATTCAATTTCATCGAAATTGATGCCACTCTGCCGATCGAAATTCAGCAGGAAACCATCCGCGCCATCATCGCCGAAAAAATCGATCTGGCTTCCTTCAAGAACGGAGAGGTGGTATGAAACGCTTTTACATCGAACCGCTCCCGAAGTGCAATGTGAATAAACTGCACGGCAAGCTGATCGTGCTGGAAGGTTCGGACGGTTCCGGACGCACCACCCAGATCGCCAAAATCAAGAACTGGCTCGAAGGCAAGGGTTATGCCGTGGTAAATTGCGAGCTAGCGCGTTCGCAACTGGTTGGGCCGGAGCTGGAATTAGCTCGCCGCGGTAATGTACTCGGACCGACGACCTTGTCTCTGTTTTATGCGACTGACTTTATGGATCAGTTTGAAAATGTGATCATCCCAGCTTTACGCGCCGGTTTTATCGTCCTGGCTGACCGCTATTTTTATACCCTGATGGCGCGCGACCTAGTGCGCGGCGCCGATCCCAAATGGGTACAGAATATCTACGGTGTGACCCTGATTCCTGACCTGGTTTTCTATCTGAATGTCTCACCGCGCCGGTTGATCGAGCGCCGCTGGCAAAAAGCCGATACCATGGACTACTGGGAATCCGGCATGGATATGGGGCTGTCGCGCGACTGGGCGATCAGTTTTTTGATCTATCAGCAACGTCTGCGCAAGGTTTTTCTCAAGTTACAGGACAAGTACGGTTTTATTGTTGTCAATGGCAATAAATCGATCGACTCGATCACGCATGACATCGTGACCCGGATTGAAAAACTTTTAACCTGAACAGCGTTTGACTTAAAATTTTCTTTGAAAATCCCGTAAGTTATTTTTATATTTCGTTCACTTTTGAGAATCGATATGAAATATAGTTTAGTACATCATCACCTTTATCATCATTCCAGGACTGGAACCGGGATGAGATAGGTGATTTACAGATAGTGTTAATCAACCCGGTTCAGTCGTAAGCGGACCGGGTTTTTTATTTTACAGGAGCAAAAATGATTACTTTAGCAATTCAGAAAACCGGGCGGTTGAGCGAACACACTACCCGACTATTGAGTGAGTGCGGACTGCTGGTTGGCAATGGCGGAACTACCCGGCTAAAAGCCGAATCGACAAATTTCCCTCTGCGGGTTCTTTTCCTGCGCGATGATGACATTCCGGAATGCATTGCCGACGGCTTGGCCGATCTGGGGATCGTAGGTGAAAATATCTATTACGAAAAAGCCCGCCCGCTGAAAATCGTCGAGCGGCTCGGTTTTGCCAAATGCCGCCTGTCGATCGCCGTGCCCAAAGACTTTAATTATGAACGATTGACCGATCTGAACGGTCTCAGCATCGCTACTTCATATCCGAATATTCTTAATAAATTTCTTAAAGAAAATAATCTTAAGGCTGAAATTCATGAATTCAGCGGCTCGGTCGAAATCGCGCCCGGCATCGGTTTAGCCCGGGCAATTTTCGACATTGTCAGTACCGGAAGCACCCTCCTGGCCAACGGCCTGAAAGAGGTCGTGACGGTTTTAAAGAGCGAGGCTATACTGGTTGCCGCTGGAAATCTGAATCCCGAAAAAACCGATTTGCTGGATAAACTGCTTTTACGCATCCAGGCGGTTCAGGCCGCCAAAACGCGCAAATATATCCTGCTCAATGCTCCGGATCCGGCAATCGAAAAGATCTGCGCCATTCTGCCGGGTATGAAAAGTCCGACTGTTATGCCGCTGGCTGAGCCGGGCTGGAGTTCACTCCACTCCGTGATTGAAGAGGATCAGTTCTGGGAGCGCATCTCCGCCCTGAAAGCCGCCGGCGCGCAGGGAATTCTGGTGATTCCAATTGAGAAAATGGTGATATAGGAGGTTGGTATGAATGTTGAAAAATATCCGCCGCGCGAATCCTGGGCTAAACTCATCCGGCGACCGGTAATTGACAATAATATTCTGCAAAATGCCGTGCGCGAAATCCTCGAATCCGTTAAAACCGACGGTGATTCAGCCCTGCTCCAGTTCGCGCGGAAATACGACAATGCCCGCCTGAGTGAATTGGAAGTGAAGCCGGAGGAGTTGGCGGATATTCAAAATGAGATTGATGAGCAATTGCGATCGGCGATCGAGACTGCGCGCGCCAATATTACCAAATTTCATTCTGCCCAGATCGAAGACGTCACAATGATCGAAACCACTCGCGGTGTGACCTGTTGGCGTAAAAGCGTGCCGATCGAACGCGTCGGACTTTACATTCCGGGCGGCTCAGCGCCATTGTTTTCGACAGTTTTAATGTTAGGAATTCCGGCGCTGATTGCCGGTTGTCCGGAAATTATTCTGTGTACTCCGCCCAATCAGGATGGACGCATTCACCCGGTAATTCTTTATACCGCCCAAATCCTGGGAATCGAACGCATTTTCAAAATCGGCGGCGCGCAGGCTATCGCCGCCATGGCTTACGGTACGCAAAGCGTTCCGCGTGTCGATAAGATTTTTGGGCCGGGTAATCAATATGTCACACTGGCTAAACAAATCGTCAGCACGCAAGGCGTGGCGATCGATATGCCGGCCGGACCATCCGAAGTTGCCGTCGTGGCCGACCGATTCGCCAATCCGGATTTCATTGCGGCTGACCTGCTTTCGCAGGCTGAGCACGGCGCCGACAGCCAGGTCGTTTGTGTGACTGACGATGTCGAATTGATCACGAAAATTATAGCTTCGGTCGAGCGCCAGCTAGCAGACCTGCCGCGTCGCGCGATTGCCGAAAAATCGCTTGCCAATAGTCGGATGATTCTGCTGAAAGATTTGGATGAAGCTATGAATTTCACGAATAAGTATGCGCCCGAACACCTGATCCTGCAGACCAAAAATCCGGAGCAGTGGGCGAAAAAAGTCGTCAATGCCGGCTCGGTTTTTATCGGGGCATATTCACCGGAATCGGCCGGCGATTACGCTTCCGGCACCAATCATACTTTGCCGACCAACGGCTATGCCCGTAGTTTCAGCGGCGTTTCGGTGGACAGCTTTATCAGGAAAATTACCTTTCAGTCCATTTCCGCCGAAGGTCTGAAAGCCCTAAGCCCGACGATCGAATGTATGGCTGAAGCAGAAAAATTACAGGCGCATCGCAATGCCGTGCGGGTGCGTTTGAATGCCATTGCGAAAGGAGCCGAACGTGGTTGACCTTAATAAACTGGTGCGGCGCAACGTCGCCGGACTGAAACCTTATTCAACCGCCCGCGATGATTATAGCGGCGCGATCGGGATTTTTCTGGATGCCAATGAAAATTCACTCGGCAGTGCCACCGAAAGAAAATTCAACCGCTATCCCGATCCCCATCAGCGCGAACTAAAAGAGCGTCTCGCGGAAATCAAGAATATTTCGCCGGAATGCATCTTGCTGGGCAACGGTAGTGACGAAGTAATAGACCTGGTAATCCGCACCTTTTGCGAACCACGCATTGACCGGATGATGATCGTACCGCCGACTTACGGGATGTATGCCGTCAGTGCCGCGACGAATGATGTTGAAATTATTGCCGTACCGCTGACGCCTGGTTATCAACTTGATATTCCGGCGATCCTGGCGCAAGCTGGGCGGGTAAAAATGATTTTTCTGTGTTCGCCGAATAATCCAAGTGGCAATTGCCTGGCTTCGGCGGACGTCTGCGAATTGTTGGATAAATTCAACGGGATTGTGGTCATTGATGAGGCTTATGCCGATTTTGCGCCGGGACAAAGCCTTTTGCCCGAATTGGCGAATTACAACAATCTGGTCATCATGCAGACTTTTTTG
>JALOAB010000170.1 GCA_023229045.1 Fidelibacterota bacterium | reverse complement strand
TTAATTATCTAAATTTCCCTATCGGAATAACTCGCTCCCTATTGAAATGTCATTGCCACCGCCTTTGGCGGGACTTCGCTTTGGTCGGATTTCATTGTGCAAGTCGCTCGTATTCCATAGGACAAGCAATTTCTAAACACTATTGGATTGCGATTTAAGTGATTTTTCTATTATTGAACTACAGATTTTTGTCAATTGAATTGACTCGTCCAATAGACGATTGCCTTCTTTATCTAATTCTGCTTCTTGAATAGTATCTAAAATGAGTTTAATCCAGTATGAGGTCTCTTTCGACTCTTTTCGGCTTATTCTCATTCGCATAATAAAATCTTTTTTGCTCAAAGCTTCATTTGCTTCAATGTAGTTCGCACCAATAGAACCAGAAGATCTAATCAATTGTTTCATATCATCAATATTTATTAGAGATTTTGGGAGATTCTTTACCCATGATCTAATATCCTTCGCAAAATTATATGTCCTTTCCTCAAGATCAAAAACTCTATTCTCGTTTTGGATTTTATTCATTTGAATTTGTCTCGAAGAGATCCCTATGGGAGAATTTATTTGTTATTTGTCTCGAAGAGACTCCTTCGGAGGGATTTGGTGCTTGAAATTTAAAGCTTTGTGTGGACTTTGAAAGCGATGTCGAGGAAATGTGTCGAAGACATTCCTTTGGAATTTGGATAGTTCGTTTTCAGTTATTGTTTCTCGCCATGGCGCTGTGAGCGCAGTGATTCTTTTTATTTTATTTCTCGTCCCAAGGGGACCCCTTCGGGGCGGTGACGCGGTGGACGCAGTGTGTTTTTCATTGTTTCTCGCGGTGGTTTTCTTTTTTTATAATTATTAAGTAATCACTGCGGTCTTTGCGTCTTGGCGAGGGATATATTTCTCGATCCAAAGGATCTCCTTCGGAGCGGTGGCGCCCATGCTTCTCCCGATGTTCGGGATTCGCAGGGCAGGCGGTGAGCGCAGTGGTTTTCTATTTATTTTATTAAATACTCTGCGATCTTTTCGTCTTGGCGAGAGACTATTTCAGCAACCATTTCCAGATGGGGACAATGTTGATGCGGTATCCGTTAACTTCGACCGTTTTTTCATCATCCAGTGTAATGATCAGGAGATTGTTCGCCTTGAGTTCTGCGGCGGATTTGACAAGCGCATTGATTTCACGTTGTTCGGTGTCTTGCGCATTGATCTGGTAAGCAACCTGAATCAACAGAGCGTCAGATGGGATATAAAAATCCAATTCGGTATTGCGTTTGGCGAAAAATATCTCTTTCCCATAGCGTCGCCGGAGATGGCAGGCAACACTATTCTCCAGAAGTATTGTTTCCGGATTCATTAAAAAAAGCGCCAGAATGCCGTTATCAATAAAATAGTATTTCCCGGAAGATTCCCGCTCCGTTATTTTGGCATAGTAGTTTTTAACGTCAAATATAAGCCACGTTTCGGACAGGTATTTTGCATATTCAATGATCGTGGCTGTGCCGATTTTGACGCCGGTAGATTGAATGATATGCCGGATACGGTTATAGCTGATTTCATTGTGAATACTTTCCGCCAGTTTTTTGACCATTAATTTCAGCGCAAAGTCGTTGCGGATATTATAACGGGCGATCAGGTCTCCGAAGAAGATTTTTTGATAGAGATTATTCAGCCACAGCCGTTTATTGTCGAACTGCAGAATTTCCGGAAAACCGCCGGAATAAAAGTATTCGTCAAACTGTTTTCTGATTTCGAAGCGTTGTTCGGTATAATGCCAGTTGGATTCCGGGGTGATATTTTTCATCATTAAATATTCAGCGAAGGTGAGCGGAAAAATTTCATGGATTATAAAACGACCGCCGAGGGTGGTAGCGATCTCACTGCTGAGCATACGGGCATTACTGCCGGTGATAAAGACCTGGTATTTGGTATCGGCGAGCCGGCGGGCGAATTTTTCCCAGCTGTCAATGACCTGAATTTCATCGAGAAAGATAACCGGTTTTTGTCCAAACAGTTCGCGCCAGGCGTCCAGAATCAGATCGAGATCGCGGGAAGTCATTTCCAGCAACCGTTCATCCTCAAAATTGACATACAGAACTGCTGTTGATGGCATACCGTCGGCGAACATGTTTTTGATTATCTGGAACATAGCGAAGGTTTTTCCGGCGCGGCGGGGACCGACGAAGACGATATTGGCGGTTTTATCAAACTCCACATGCCGGGGCATGACATCTACTTTCCGGATGAATTCCTGGTTTTCGATAATAATTTTTTTAAGCAGTTCTTTGTTCATAATTGTTTTATGTGCGGAACAATATCAACGGGATTTGTTTTATATGCGGAATGGTTTTATTTCTCGCGGTGGACGCAGTGTGTTTTTTATTTATTAGAAATTATTTTCCCAATGAAGCTAATGAGATTACATTTATCCCGTCTGGCCGGCGATAGCTCATCCCTGTACCTGTAATAATGTTTAATGATTTAGGTAATTCCATTTTGTTTGTATCAATATTTTTTACAAACTTTTTTAGATTCTTTGAGGCTTCGTCAATATAACCTACACCAAGTTTTATTTCGAAAACAGCATAATTGCCATTACGTTTCTGTACAATTGCATCAATTTCCAATCCGTAAGAATCATTATAATGAAAAACATTTGCATCATTTGCCTTAGCATACACATTTAACTCATGTATTGCTAATGACTCAAATAAAAATCCTGTGTACCTCATATCTTTTAGTAGAGCTTCTTTATCCAATCCCAATGCTGCTACTGCTAATGATGTGTCACACAAATGTCTTTTGGAAGATTTACGCAAGGATGCCGACGAGCGAATATGTGGATTAAAAGCAGGCTGTTCATACAAAATCATTAGACGTGACAGGACATCAAGATATTCTGATATTGTATTACGCGACAATTCATTTCTATCAGAAAATTTTACATCTTGCTCCAGAGTTCTATTATCTACTATGGTTGCTGTATTTCTCGCTAATGATCTTAGTAAACTGCGAACTTTTAACGGGTCACGTTTAACACCGGATGCCCTGCTCATATCTACTTCACAAAGCAAATCAAGATATCCGCTATTCATTTTGAGAGCGTTCTTTGTGTTTTCGTTCAGTAAGGTAGGCCACCCGCCTATGATCATTCTGTCAATAATGAAATCAAGCGAAATTCCGGTATCGTAGAAGTCGGGAACCTCTCCTTTCAATAAATCTGAGATCTTAACAGTCGCTTTGGAAAAACCTAATTCCTGCCAGGTTAAAGTATCCATTTGAACAACGGTAAAACGCCCGGCGCCACTATGCAATTTGACATCATCCGTTGGATTTGCCGAACCTGTTAGAATAAATTGTCCTTTTGCTTTACGTTCATCCACTTCGTGCCTGACATAATTCCAAATTTCAGCCTGTTCCTGCCATTCGTCTATTAATCTCGGTGTTTCCCCCACCAGTAAAAGTTGAGGATTGGTTGCCATTATGACAGGAACTTGTTTGTCCTTATCCATTTCTAATACACTTTTTGCAAATTGTTTAGCAGTCGTTGTTTTTCCACACGATTTTGGACCTTTTATAAGCACTGCCCCGGATGCAGATAATTTTTCATATAAATCTTCTTCAATTATTCTTTTTATGTAACTCATATTTGCTTACTTAACTTCAACCCCATTATACGATAATATTTCTGAATGTGCAATAATTAGAATTATCATTGTGCATAAATCAGGATATTTATTGTGCATAAATTAGAATTTGTTTTGAAGAATCTCTCGTCCCATGCCGTGCCGAAGGTTCAAGGAACTCCCGGTGGAGCATCCCTGTGGGAAAGGTTCAAGGAACTCTCCGCTTAAGCGGAGTCTCCGTAGGAGTCCTCTGTGACCTTCGTGACCTTCGGATCGAGAGACTATTCCAGCAGCCATTTCCAGATGGGGGTGATGTTAATTTTTACAGAATTTTCGGTTATTTCGTCTTCCTCATCTTCAGTCAGGATAATCAGATTCCGGGCATTAAGGGTTCGTTTAGCTTCCAGTAGGCTTTCAATTTCCTTTTTTTTAATCTTATCATTCGACAGACTGGTACAAACCTGGATAGCGGTGTTGATTTCTAATCCTTTTTTAATTAAAAAATCCACTTCCTGGTTATTTTTTGATTTCCAATAAAAAATATCCTGATTTCGGCGCATCAACTCAATACAAACGATATTTTCATACAATCGTCCGATATTCCGGGAAAAGGTAAAAGCGATTGAGTTAGCCAGGGCGATATCAGTTATGTAAATTTTAGATGGATTATAGATCTGTCGTTTGACCGAGAAATCAAATAAATCGACACGGAGAAAGAGATAAACACTTTCAAATATTTCCAGGTAATTTTTTATGGTATTTAAGCTCTTGACATTGATAAGATTCTGCAGATTTTGATAGCTCTGGATGGTCCCGATATTGGAAGCCAGGAAAAGAGCCAATTCTCTGATCTCGTGAATATTCCGGATATTATAGCGGGCAATAACATCCCGATAGATAATATCCTTGAAATATTGTTCCAGCAGGGTAAGGTCTCTATTTTTCAATACTTCCGGAAAACCGCCCATACTCGCATATTCCTGGAAAAATTTTTTAAGTTTGATCTTTTTCTCGCGTAGATAAAAGTCGGTTGGTTTAATTTCCTCCTGATTAAAGCTCAGGAATTCATGGAAGGAGAATGGGAAGTTTAAAATTTGCCGGTTTCGACCGGTAAGCGCCGAGGCAATTTCAGAACTTAGCAAAGATGCATTTGAGCCGGTAATAAAAATCTTAATGTTTTCAAATTCATACAGACGATTTACCCATTTTTCCCAGCCCTTAATATTTTGGATTTCATCCAGAAAAAAATATTGCCGACCATCTGGTTGATATAGCTCGACGTAGGTTTCCAGCAGGATTTCAAAATCAGAGTGTTTAAATTCGATAAAACGTTCATCTTCAAAATTAAGATACAGGATATTATTTCCCGGCACCTTGTCTTGATTGATTAAATCTCCGGTGATCAGTTTCATTAATGAAGATTTGCCGGCGCGACGGACACCGCTGATTACAATTATTTCTTTTTGTTTGAGGACCTTCTCAATGAATGACTGGCTATCCCGTCTGACCAGAT
>JALOAB010000169.1 GCA_023229045.1 Fidelibacterota bacterium | reverse complement strand
AGGGTTTCGATATTAACGGTGTTACTAAGTGAAGACCGGCGGTCGTGACCGGTTCTCCGGTCAATTGACCGAAGCGGGTCAGGAGCATTTGTTCGTCCTCGTCCAAAATTATCACCGATTTCCAGCCGACGAAAACGATCAGCGCCACTATTAATAACCATATAAATGATTTAAAACTCATCCGCACCCTCCGGCGTTAGCTGTGTTTTTATTAATTGCGTATTGTCTCATTTGCTCTCATTTTTACCACGTTTTTTCAACTGAATCAATCCGGGTGGAATCGACCGGCATTGCCGGTTGGTGAATAACGATCGGCGCCGGTTCCGGTTCCGGCAAAGCCGGCCAGGCTTGCTTCAATTGAACATGTTGAATTATTATTCCCATTTTATAAAGATCGAATTTGGACTGCATGTGCTTTTTAGCCATTTCGGCAACCGCCCTTCGTTCAGTCTGAAATACTTCATGAAATGAATAATCGCCGACGGCGGTACGCATTGCAGTCAGACCGACTGTCCGAATCGTCTGTTCGGGATCCGCGACACTGAACAAATAAGCCACGGGATCCTTTACGCGATACTGAACTACCCACTTTAAATCGATCATTTTCAAATCGCCGGTTAGCAGGCGGGCTTCCGGCCGGTAAAATTTACCCTGTGAGACAATATCGCTATCGGCTTCCGCGGAACGAAAACCGAACTCCGCATTATACTGATAATCGACCTTGATCCGGTGCAGACGGTCGATGCCCCACGGCAATTTCCAGTAAATGCCGGGTTCGTTGATTCGAATGACTTTCCCCAGCCGGACAACCACTCCGCTATCGCCCGGGGTGATCGTATAAAAAGACATCAAAGCCGTAACTATCACCGCCAGCACCAATGCGATCAGGATGATCAACCAGTAATATACTGTGGCGACCTCGAATTCCTGATTACTGAATTGTACTTTTTCCCCGGCCATTTTTCCTCCTGCCGCTATTATTCCAAAAATATCAAACCGTGCGTCGCAGACGGGCAACCGGCAATTTTAGTTGCTCACGGTACTTGGCGACGGTTCGGCGGGCGACCAGATAGCCCTCTTTCTTGAGAAGATTCGACAACTGGTCGTCGCTATATGGTTTTTGTTTGTCCTCAGCGTCAATAATTTCTTTCAATTTTTCTTTAATAATTCGGGTTGAAATTTCTTCTCCGTCTTCATCTTTGATGCCCTCGTTGAAAAAATATTTCAGTTCATAAATACCCGAACGTAACTGCACATACTTGCCGTTTGTGACCCGGCTGATAGTCGAGATATCCATATTGACATCTTCGGCAATATCTTTCAGGATCATCGGTTTCAGGGGTTTGCTGGAATCCTCGAAGAAATCGGACTGTCGGGCGATAATCGCTTTTATGACCCGGATCATAGTCAGGCGTCTCTGCTGAATAGCCTGGATAAACCACTTGGCGGTATCGATTTTGCGTTTCAAATAATTCTTGGTCTCACTGTCGATTTTTGAGCCATTGCGGATCATTTGCAAATAAGCCGAACTGATTTGCAGTTCCGGCAAGCGCGAATCATTGACCTCGACAATATACTCGCCACCAACTTTCTCAACGATCAAGTCCGGGACGATATAGTGTGGATCGGGTGTGTTCAAAGCCGCCCCGGGTTTGGGATTCAATTTGGTGATCATATCCTGAACAGCCTGCATGCGCTCTTTGTCCCAACCATTAGATTTCATAATATTTTGAAAACGATGGTTGGCGAAATCTTCGAAATAGTCTCTGATTACGAGAATTGCGTCACCCGAATTCGGGATCTGGTTGAGCTGAATCAACAGACATTCTCTTAAATCGCGAGCGGCCAGTCCGGGCGGATCGAGTTCCTGAATTTTCTTTAGTACTTTAATAGTTTTATTTTGAGGTAATCCCAGCCCGTAAGCAATATTTTCAATCGGCAGGCTAAGGTAACCGCGTTCATCCAGATTCCAGATGATTTCGGCCGCGATTTGTTCTTCTTGTGAATCTAGATTATGCAGTTTCAATTGGTCGAAGATATGTTCGACCAGACCTTTCGGCGCCGGCTGAATGAATTGAATTTTTTTGCGGTCGGGATCGATTTCCTCTTTGGGTTCGTAGTCGTCATTTTGCGGCAGAATATCTTCCCAGTTGAGATCATCATCATCGGAAGTCTCCTGCTCATTATTTAAACCGCCGTCTTCTATTTCGCCGCCGCTGTCGGGAGACAATTCTTCCAGCACCGGATTCTGTTCCAGTTCCTGGTTCACGCGGGCTTCCAACGCCAGCGTCGTCAACTGTAAAATCGTTGACTGCAAAATCTGCTGGGGCGTCAGGCGCAATTCCTGAGACAGTTTCTGGACCTGTGATTGGTTTAAATGGATCATCTTGATAGTTTAAATGCTTCTCCCAGATAGAGCCGACGGGCGTCCTCATCATTGGCTAAAAATTCGGAATTGCCGGATTTCAGGATACGCCCCTCGAACATCAAATAGGAACGATCGGTAATCGATAGAGTTTCATGAACGTTGTGGTCGGTTATCAGGACACCAATCCCACGATCTTTCAGACTGACGACGATTTTCTGAATGTCTTCGACGGCAATCGGATCGACTCCCACAAATGGTTCATCCAGCAGAATAAAATCCGGATTGGTAATCAGCGCCCGGGTAATTTCGGTGCGGCGCCGTTCGCCACCGGACAGGGTATCCGCCCGGCTTTTGCGCAATTTCCGCAGATTGAGTTCATCAAGCAAGACCTCGAGGCGATCTTTCTGCTCCTGACGACTGATACCGAGGGTTTGAAGAACCAGCATCAGGTTTTGTTCAACGGTCAATTTGCGGAAAACCGAGGGTTCCTGCGATAGGTACCCAATCCCCAGTTGCGCACGTTTATACATCGCCAGTCGGGTTATTTCATGATCGTTGATGAATACATCGCCGATAGTCGGCCTGATCATCCCGGTGAACATGTGAAATGTCGTTGTTTTTCCGGCGCCATTCGGGCCGAGCAGACCGACCACTTCGCCTTTGGAAACCTCGACGCTGACGGAATTGACGACCCGCCGTTTGCCATAGATTTTGACCAGATCCTGAGCTCTTAATGTCTTCGTATTAATTGAGGGACTTGATTTCATCATCAGTATTCTAAAGCCCGGCTGGTTACTCCGGAAGGCTTGAAGATTACCCAGTTTTTCAAATCCGAATCGGATTCGAAGCCGACGCCGGTTAATGAATCGTCGGGGGTTACGAAAGTTACAAACACTTCCGACAGGATGCGCTCTTTACGATGATCCCAACGGACTTCTTCGGAGTAAAGCGTCAGTCCGCTGTCGGAAACGATTATCACATTTCCACGGGCGATCAGGTCATTCGTATTTTCATTTACGATGGCGGTATCAGAAGTCAGATGCGACAGGTGACGCTCTTCTTCATTGTAAAAATCAACCATCACATCGGTATCCATATAGACAAAAGCATGGTCGTTATATTTCGTCAAATGCGCTGAATGAACGATAGCCCGTTTCCGGCCGTCTTTTGTCAGAGTAATGTTTGAATTCCAGATTTCCTGATCCGGATACTGCCGATCGACTACGGCGCTTTCGTCGTGCTTAACGTCCGTACAGCCCCAGCCGATTATGGCTACGATTAATATATACAGCGCTTTTTTCAAGACATTATTCCGTAGTGTAAAATATCGTGAATGTGAATAATGCCAACCGGCTTTCGGTCATTCTCACCATTGAAAACGAACAGGTTGGTGATCGAAAATTCTTCCATCATATGCAGGGCTTCTATCGCTAAACTGGTCGTCCTGATCAACTTGGGATTACGAGACATCACCTTAATCGCGGATTGCTTGATGAAATCCTTTTGTCTTTCGAGACCGCGCCGCAAATCGCCGTCGGTGATAACGCCGATCAGTTCGTCCGATTCATTCAGAACGCCGACGATCCCGAGACTTTTTTTGGTCATCATATACAGAACTTGCGGCATGGTATCTTTAGCCTGAACGAACGGCACCTCATCGCCGGTATGCATCAGATCTGCCACGGTGGTTAACAGCTTGCGCCCCAGCGAACCAGCCGGATGCAGACCCGCAAAGTCACGCTGATTGAATCGCCGTTTGGCGAGCAGACCGATCGCCAGAGCATCGCCCATCGCCAGAGTGGCTATCGCACTGGAAGTCGGCACCAGATGTAGAGGATCGGCTTCCCCGTTCACCTGGGTGCTGATTACAAAATCGCATTTCCGGGCTAAAGTCGATTCATGTCGTCCGAGCAGACCGATAATAGGCACACGCATCTTTTTCAACGGCGGGATCAGGTGAATGATCTCATCAGTTTCGCCACTATTGGAAATGATCAGCAAAGTGTCTTGCGGACCGATTACTCCCAGATCGCCGTGTCCGGCTTCGTAGGCGTGCATGAAAAAACTCGGTGTGCCGGTACTGGCTAAAGTGGCGGCGATTTTATGCCCGATATGTCCCGATTTACCGACGCCGGTAACCACGATTTTGCCTTTCGTTTTAAACAAAACATCGAGCACTTTTTCAAAATTCTTATCGATTCGTTCTACTAAGCCGGCGATCGCTTCAGATTCTGAACGAAGCAACTCACGGGCTTTTTCGAGGTATTTCTTTGACATTAACTTATGAGCCTTTGCAAGTATCTTTGGTTATAATTTCGGCGGCTTTCTTTTTCAATTGTTGGACTTCCAGCACCAGGTCGATGACCTCGCGTACGGCGCCGTCTCCGCCATTTAATTTAGTAATGTAAAGCGCATGTTGCTTGACTTCCGGTAAGGCATTGGCAACGGCAACCGGTAATCCGACCCGCTTAAGCAAAGGGACATCGATAACATCGTCACCTATATAAATTATTTCTTCGTCATCTAGATTAAAGCGTTTTTTAATTTCTTCATAAGGCTCGAGCTTGGCCAGATGTCCCTGGTAAAGCACATCTTCCAGACCCAATTCCTTCATCCGGGCTTTGGTCGCCGCTGAATTGCGTCCCGAAATCACCGCCACCGGAAAATTCACGGCTTTAAGCAGGGATATACCGGCGCCGTCCCGCACATGAAACCGTTTGAATTCGAGACCATCCGCTCCGATATA
The DNA here is from genome assembly GCA_023229045.1 of Fidelibacterota bacterium. GTDB lineage: Bacteria > Fidelibacterota > UBA2242 > UBA2242 > UBA2242 > JAGNGI01. The sequence goes on along the minus strand of JALOAB010000169.1, from coordinate 40 downwards.
AAGCGCACCGTTGGTAAAAACGCCGTCAACGTCCGCAATC
>JALOAB010000168.1 GCA_023229045.1 Fidelibacterota bacterium | reverse complement strand
GATGAACTGCGATATCTCAACAAAGAATCCGAACTCGCGTACGCCGCTGATAATCCCTTTGTACCATTTTCCAATTTTATCCGCCATGAAACGCACCTGTTTGATTTTGCGATAAGTGCGCTCGGCTTCCATCGCCTGAATTTCGCGTTCGCTCGCCAGACCGGCGACGTGTGGCAGTGACCGCCGATAAAATGCGAGATCGGCGTCATCATATTCATTCATGTAATTTTTCAACAGACGGTGAACTATTAGATCCGGGTAACGCCGGATCGGCGCCGTGAAATGCGTGTAGTAACGGAAAGCCAAACCGAAATGACTCAGCGGCTGGTGAGAATAAATCGCCTTTGCCATCGAACGCAGGGCAATTTGTTCAACAAAATTCTTGTACGGCATACCTTGCAGCTCATGCAGGATTTTCTGAATATCAATCGGTTTTAACTTCGCTGGTTGTTGGATGTTCAATCCCAAGCCCTTTAATATTTTGTAAAATTCGGCGATTTCCTCTATGGGTGGCTGGGGATGAATGCGGAAGAGAAACGGCAGTTTTTCTTTCTGACGATGAATCGCGATATGTTCCGCTACACTCCGGTTGGCGGACAACATAAATTCTTCAATCAGGCGGTGACTATCGAGTCTCTCAACCGGTTTGATCTCAATCGGAACTCCAGCTGGTCCCATCCGGAAGACCGGTTCCGGAATGTCAAAATCAATACTACCGGACTGATGTCGGCGTTGATATAGAATTTTGCTCAGTCTGCGCATGTTTTCGAATATTTCAAAGTAGCGCCCTTCTCCCCGATCGAGAATTTCCTGGACCTCCTCGTAGCTGAAGCGATTTAACGAGCGGATAATGCTCGGCATAAGTGAACAATTTTGTACTGCGCCATCGTTATTTATAATCAGGAATACTGAAAACGTCAAGCGCTCCTCGCCCGGTCTAAGACTACACAGATCATCCGAAAGACGCGGCGGTAACATCGGGATGACATTTTCACCCAGATAGACGCTGGTGCCGCGTCGCCGTGCTTCCCGATCTAGCGCACTGCCGGGATTTACATAATGACTGACATCGGCAATATGCACTCCCAATTGCCAATTCCCGTCAGAAGTTTTCTCCAGCGAAATTGCATCGTCGAAGTCTTTCGCATCCGGCGGATCGATCGTAAAAATCAACTTATTACGCAAATCGAGACGACCGTCTGCTTTGACGCCGACAGCCATCATCTGCTCAGCTTCCTCCAAAACCTTCGCGGAAAAGCGATCGCTCAGATGATACATTTTGGAAACAATTTTTAAATCGTCCTGCGGATCTTCAGGGAAGCCAATAATTTGTTTCAAGGTGGCGCGCGGGCGTTGACGCGCATCATTCCATTCAATATCCTGTATTTCTACCAGTTGACCTTCTTTCAACGCGCCTTTCGGATCAATCAGATCAATTTCAGCCACGGCGGTCGGGAATTCCGGAATCACAGCCCAGCGTTTATTATTTCTTTTTAAAGTCCCCATAATCGTTTTTTGAGCGCGCGCTATAACTTTTACCACCTTTCCTTCCGGTCGCAATCCATTCCTGTGGCTGAATTTCTCGATCAGAACCCGATCAAGATGCAGAGCATTGGCAGTGTGCATGGTACCGATGAATATTTCCTCATCGGTGACGGTTTTGACGAAGGCAAAACCGCGTCCTGAAAATGAAATCGTCCCTTCCATCAGACGAGTTTCATCGGGAATCCGGAACAGACCTGCGCGGAGACTTTCGACCCGGCCTTCGGTGGCTAACTGCTTTAATATTTGCTTAAACCGGACGTATGCGGTTTTGCTGACCCCAATTTCCTGCGCGATTTTCTTCTGTTTGTAGAAAATTCCCTTATGCATTTTAAGGAATCGGAGAGTATGTTCGACGACCATCTCTTGAGTTCGCAGTCTGACCGGTTTTTTGGCTGAGAATTTGGATTTTTGCTTTTTCATTAAAAAGTACTCTCCAGAAATACATGGATTTTGGCGGTGGAAAAAGTGTCGCCGCGGCCGAATCCGTAATCGAGTCCGATGACTCCGGCCCGTGAATCGAGCCGCAAACCGATGCCATAAGAACTCGGATAGTAGCGTTTATCGACGCCATTTAAACTACGACGATAATAACCCTGATCGAAAAATAGATGCGCCCGACCATTTTTCCCGATCAGCCAGCGCAGTTCATTATTCAGCCAGGCAATTTCAGCCCCGCCGAATAACTCATTGGCATAGCCGCGCAGACTCCTTGCTCCGCCGAACCAGTAATAATCAGAGTAAACCGGCGCGCCTTTGGATAACCATTTGCCCTTATAATTCCAACCGCAGGTGGCCACCAGTTGCGAGTACAGCTTAAGATCGACCTCTCCATCAACTTCAACTCGATACTGCCAAAGTCGGTTAATTTTCTGTTCAATACGGCGGCTGACATAAGCGTTAAAGCCGATCGTAAATCCTTTTTGCGGATTGGCCGGATAATCGCGCGCATCGTATCGACCAGCCCCGCCCAAGCCGCGCGTTCGCAGATCAGTCAGTCCGAGCAATTGCCGTCCGCCGGAGGTCGGCATCGTCGCAGAGTAGTTAAATTTTAATGCGGCGGATCCGTTTCTGAGCAAACGGCGACTGATACCAGATTCGAACTCACGCATGACGACTAAAGTATCACGCAATATCTGGCTGAATTGCCCTTCAGCGCTGAAATTAGACTGCCGAATCCAGGGCTCGAAATACCTTAAATCGATCTGTTGCGAATAGCGATTGGCTTTTGACCAATAAACATTCAGACGTCGTCCGCGACCACCGATATTGTTCAGATTGATATCAACTTCGCCAGTGAAATAGCCTTTGGCGGTCGCAGTTTCCGGAATGTAACCAATAACTCCGCTGAAATTATTGACCGAACGCTCGGCGATCTGAACGACGAGACCGTATTGACCCTCGCGTGTCTTGACGAGTTCGGGTTGAGACTGGACGCTCAGAAATGGATGATAATTGATATTACTGGTAAATGCTGTAATTTTTTTCTGATCCGGTACTTGCTTGAAAATGAATCGCGATTCCCGGTTTAATAATTCCGGAGCAGTGCGTTTAACCCCTGTAAAAATGACTGTGTCTATTACGACCTGTTCGCCTCGATCTATCAGGAATTGCGGATTAAGGCGCGTAGATTTGTCCACCGTGATGGGATCAACCGCATTCAGAGTAAGCACCGGATAGATGTAGCCGTCTTGAATGAAGGCATTCAATATTCGGTTGGTTAATTCCTTATATGAATTGTCGGAAACCGTCTGATCGGCATAGTGATCGATGATTGACCGCCGCTCGAACGCAGAACCATCAAGCGTGTTTATGGTAATTTCCCCGTAAATAATTTTTACATCAGTGGTGTCCTGAGCTTTACCGAGCGCTATTAAAATTAAAATCAGCCAGAATATCCGAGAAATATCAGCCCTGCGCCTCCTATTTAAATTTTGCCGGCTCATTATTAAAACATAACCCTCACTTCGCCACCGCCTAAGTGATAAATATCGCGCTGAGGCTCTTTCCATCCTTCGTAATTGGAACGGATGCTAACATTGGAGCCAACCCGGTATTCGATGGTGGTTCCCCATCCGAAAGTGTAACCTTCTTTCTTGCCGTTACTCATCTCGTAGGGGATTGCTTTGCCTTTGGGCGTGACGCTCACTTTATCTAATTCACAAAACAGTTTCCAGCGTCCTTTCCCGATGATTTTTCTTTCGTAATTCACTTTAAGAGCAGTCAAAAGCGATTTGAGCGGCTCGGCACCTTTTTCCTTGTCGTTAATTATAATTAATTCGGTGTTCACCAGATGGATTCGATCCAGCAGTATCGAGAGAATAAGTTTCTCGCGAACTGTATAAATGTTGCGCTCTCTCAAGATATTAATTTTCGATTCACGCGTGTAATTTTTTACGGCTGACTCGGACTCGATAGTGCTCTTTCCCAGAAATTGTCCGCGATAACGCAGAGACCATTCATCGGTAAAAATCCTTTCCGGACCGCGTACGTCGATCTGCGTAATTTGATCGGAAGAATACAATCGCAGACGCAGGTCGCGTCTTTTTTGCGGAGATCTCAGGTTAATGTCCTGCTGAATTATACGGGTATAATTTGCCCAGTTTGAGTCGACCTGACCGATATCGGTGCTGAGATATTCGAAGATTCCTCGCGCATTGCGGATTTCCTGCTGGAGGCGAATGTCAGTCAGAGTTGAGATTCGTTTTAACAGCGGGCGCATAATCGGAATCTGTGAATTGGAGCCATCGAATTGGAACCGCAATCCGTCTTCGATGCTGGTGATCGGTTCTTTAATCGAAGATGGCAAAATTCGGAGGATATAATTCCCCTGAACATCCGGAACATAATCAGCGTAGGTCGAATCGTAAATGTAATCACCCAAACCATCGCCGACGTAGTAATAACGCCACTCCTTTTTGACGGTCTGTTCATTTTTGATTTTCAGGTTGGATTCCCAGCGAAACGCCCGTTTGCGTGGTTCGTGTTTTAAAGAGAGATCCAGTAAATTCACGACAACATCCGAGGTATTCTGGTTATAGAATTCCTTTATACGGTGGATGTAATTCCACTGTGCCGAAAAGGAATGCCAGTCGATAAGTTGACCGTTCAAACCTATATTACGGGCATTACTACCTTTACGCCAGGCATTCGAATCAGCAACATCGTCCCGCCGTAAAGTGGTTTGAATCTGCCACAGCAGATGGCGATTTTCGGTTGAAGCAATTCCGTAATTCTGCTCCAGAAAACGGAAATTTTGCGTCAAGATTGTATCGCCGTCTCTGATTTCATAATTCAAATTAGCGTACGGTCGGATTTTATGAACACGCGTAACCAACCGCGCTCCCCGTCGATTCCAGGAAATATTATTCGTACCGGATTGAGCGCGTCGAATGATTTCCTCGCTAACCTGCAGATTTTCCAGTCTTTTATATTTTAACGTAACGTCGGCATTCATTCGATTGGAATTAAAATCGCCACGCGAATAGGTGCCGCCCTCGGTATTAATGATCAGATTGTCTTTTAATGCATATTGAATTTGACCTTCGTAATATCTCTCTCCATTGGTTGAATCGGAGGGCAAATCCCATTTACGACGATATTCGATGATCTGGTGGCGATCGATCGGATTGAACGTCGATTCCTCCT
>JALOAB010000167.1 GCA_023229045.1 Fidelibacterota bacterium | reverse complement strand
TCGCGACCATCATTTTTAAAAACCTGTCGGTTAATCGTAAAGATTGTCGGAAGGCTATGACCGCCGAATTGTTCGCCACTGAAAAAGTCTATCAACTGGTCAAGAGCGGCATGCCTTTCCGTGAAGCTTATCGTCAAATCAGTCAGGAGTATGAGAATAAACATGCAAAGTAATGTAAAAATTCGGGTGACAGTTGTCGGCGCGACCGGTTATGCCGGTTATGAACTGGTAAAAATTCTGCTACGCCATCCGTACGTGACGCTCAGCCGTTTGGCGGTGGTGGCCGAGGAAGTTGGTTTGTGTTATTCAGACATTTTTCCGGCGCTGAAAGGTCTGTGCGATCTGAATTGCACTTCGGTCAACGCCGTGGAAATCATCCGCGACAGCGATGTGATTTTCTTTTGTCTGCCGCATACCGTCAGTATGAGATATATGCCTGATTTTCTTAAAGATGACAAAATGCTGATTGATCTGAGCGCCGACTATCGTTTGAATACTCCCGCGGCTTACAAGGCGGCTTATGGACTCGATCATGCCGACACCGTACATTTAAACGATTTTGTCTATGGTTTACCGGAAGTCAATCGCGCCACAATCAAAGCGGCGCAAGCCATTGCCAATCCCGGCTGTTTCCCAACCGGTATCCAGCTGGCGCTGATTCCAGTTCTTAAAAACAGTCTGATCGCCACCGAAACCATTTTCGTTGATAGTAAAACTGGAATTTCCGGCGGCGGACGCGCGCCCAAACCAGCTTTCCACTACCCGGAATGCAACGAGAATTTATCGGCCTATAAAATCGGTTGCCATCAACACGAGCCCGAAATTGAGCAGGAGTTGACAAAAATTTCCGGACAAGCGGTAGACATTTTATTCGTGCCGCATGTCGTTCCGCTGACACGTGGAATTTTCAGTACGATTTACACCAAACTGAATCAGTCAAAATCCGAAGCGGAAATTAGACAATTGTACCGCGACTTCTATCGCGAAGAACCGTTTGTTCGGATTTGTGAGGCATCTTCCCCGCCTCAAATCAAGAATGTGGCTTATTCCAACTTCTGCGATATTGGTCTGAAAGTCATCGGCGATCATCTGATCCTGCTGAGTGCGATTGACAATTTAATCAAAGGCGCTTCCGGGCAGGCTGTGCAAAACATGAATATCATGCTGAATGTTCCTGAAACCATTGGTTTACTGTAGGTTTTGAAAATGGACCCATATTCAATTCAATACGGCCTTATAAAATTGACGATTGGAGGATTCTCCGAACATAGCGTTTGGATAGAAAATCAGCGTCGAAATGAATCCTTGTGTCAACATTCCAGTCAAATCTACTTGGCGAACTTAAGTAAAATCATTAAATCCATACGCCTATTTTCTACCAGCGTAATGAGGAAAATCCAGTCAATTTTATACAGCCTTGATTTTTCTTTGGTTCATTTCTTTGTATCCCCGCCTGACCGGACGGGCAGGAAGACAAAGAAATGAACAGACTTTTATAACATACAATCTCAATTTCTAATGAGTGGATTTGCCATGAACTTTTACGATAATCCCAAAATCACCGATCCCAAGGGCTTTACCGGCGCGGCTATGCACGCCGGCTTCAAGCGTAAACGCAAAGACCTGTGCATCATCAAAAGCGCCGTCCCGGCTAAATGCTCTGCCAAATTCACCACCAACGCCGTCAAAGCGGCGCCGTTAATCGTCGCTATGGAAAACCTGCGCAAAACCGGCAATCGGCTTCAAACCCTGATAATCAATTCCGGCAATGCCAACGCCGGCACCGGTCAGCAAGGTCTGAATGACGTTAACGAAACTCTACGACTGCTTGCGACCCAAATCAACATTCCGCCGGAATTAATTCTGGCTTCCAGTACCGGCGTGATCGGTCACCGATTGGATATGGATAAAATGCGCTATGGCATTGAGCACCTTGCCCGTCATTTATCGGTTGAAGGCGGCGCCGCCTGCGCCGAGGCTATCTTGACAACCGACACTGTAACAAAATCCTTCGGTCTGAAATTTACCGCCAACGGCAAGAAGATCACTTTATGCGGTATCACCAAAGGTTCCGGTATGATCCAGCCTAATATGGCGACGACTCTGGCTTTCGTTACGACCGACGCCGATATTGATCACGATTTCCTGGAAAAGAGTTTCAGCGCGGCTGTCGAACATTCCTATAACATGATCACCGTCGATGGTCATACCAGTACCAACGATACCGCCCTGATCATGGCCAACGGCCTGGCCGGCAATCCGACCATCACAGCCGGTTCGCCCTCCGGCGCAATATTCGAAAAAGCCCTTTTTATGCTGATGACAGAAATGGCTAAATCGATTGTACGCGATGGTGAGGGCGCGACTAAATTCGTGACCATTTCCATCGATGGCGCAGACGATTTCGCCGACGCCCGCAAAATGGCTTTCGGAATCGCCAACTCGATGCTCGTCAAAGCCGCGTTGTTCGGGTGCGATCCTAATTGGGGTCGGATTCTCTCCGCGGCTGGAATGGTCTTTGCCCATTTCGATCCGGCTGTCGCCGACTTGCGAATTAACGGGATTTACCTCTACCGGCACGGCGAACCGCTTAGCTTGAATAACAACGAAATTGAGGCTATGATGGCGCCGGTTGAACTGAATATCGTGCTCGACTGCAATCTCGGAGAAGCCAGCGCCGTGGTGTACACTACCGATTTATCCTATGATTACGTTAAAATTAACGCCCAGTATCACACCTAGTATGAACAATTCACCGCAGAGCACACAAAGTTTTTACCATGAATGAACACAAATAGAAAATTGTAGATTGAAAATTGAAGGTTGGAGATATTAGATTTCAAATATTAAATATTAATCAGTTTTTAAAAATCCGTGAATATCCGTGCAAATCAGCGGCAAATATTTTTCTCCGCGTTCTTAGCGTACTCCGTGGTTAATAAAAATAGGTAAGGAATTTATATGCAGAAAATAATCGACAAAGCCGCCGTCCTGATCGAAGCCCTGCCCTTCATCAAGGCTTTCCGCGGCAAGAAAATCGTCATCAAGTTCGGCGGCAGTATCATGGATAACGAAAATGCCATGAAAGCCATTTTACAGGACATCGTTTTTATGAAATATGTCGGCTGGTTGCCGGTCGTCATTCACGGCGGCGGCAAAGCTATCACACAGGCGATGAGCCGTCGCGGCACAAAGCCTCAATTCATCAATGGTCTGCGCGTCACCGACCAGGAAACAATGGAGATCGTCGAGAATATACTGGCGCATAAGATCAATTCGCAAATCGTCAATTTATTGAATATGTTGGACGGCGATGCGGTTGGGATTTCGGGTCTCGATGACGATCTGATCCGTGTCGATAAAATTGTCTCGGATGATAGCGGCCAACCAATCGATCTCGGATTCGTTGGCCAGGTTCGTTATATCGATGCTGGCATTCTAAATCGTTTAGTCAATTCCGGTAAAATTCCGGTCATCGCACCCCTCGGCCGCGGCGATGATGGTCTGACTTACAATATCAACGCCGACCTGGTTGCCGGAGAAATTGCCTCATCGATCGGCGCCCGAAAATTAGTTTATTTAACTGATATGCCCGGTATTCTGCAAACACCTGGTGATAATCAAAGCATCATCAGTACCCTCAACCGGAAGCAAGCCGAAAAACTGATCGCAAGCGGCATCATTGACGGTGGTATGATTCCCAAGGTCAATTCCTGTCTTGAGGCTCTTAAATTCGGTCTCAACAAGGGCCATATTATAGACGGACGCATTAAGCATTCACTCTTACTCGAAATATTCACAAAAAAAGGAATTGGAACGGAGATTTTAAAAGATGGATCAGAAAGAATTCGATAACTACGTATTACAAACTTACCGGCGTTTTCCAATAACGCTGGTAAAGGGACGCGGCATGCAGGTCTGGGACGAAAACGGCGCCGAGTATCTCGATTTTTTTCCCGGCTGGGGCAGTGGCAATATCGGTCATTGCCATCCGAAAGTCGTCGCCGCTCTGCATGAACAGTTAGACAAGATCATGCATGTGCCGAATGTTTATTATAATGAAAAACAGGGCGAGCTGGCCAAAATCATTGTGTCTGAAAGTTTCGACGGACAGGTTTTTTTCTGCAATAGCGGTGCGGAAGCCAACGAAGGGGCGTTGAAACTGGTGCGTAAACGCAATCCTCACAAGAAAACGATAATCACGCTGAACAATTCTTTTCACGGACGCACGCTCGCCACGGTCACCGCCACCGGTCAGACTGAATATCAGAAAGGATTTGATCCCCTGCTCGGCGGATTCGTCTATTGCAATATCAATGATTGCGCCATGCTGGAAAATTTGATGAATGAAAACGTAGCGGCGATCATGCTCGAAGTCGTTCAGGGTGAAGGCGGCATTACGGCTGTTACGCCGCAATTTTTACATACGGCGCGGGAACTCTGTAACCACTTCGATGCCATTTTAATTATAGATGAGGTCCAGACCGGAGTCGGACGCACCGGCAAGATGTTCGCCTATCAGCATTATAATGTTCAGCCGGACGTGATGACGCTCGCTAAGTCGCTCGGCGGCGGGATGCCGATCGGTGCATTCGTTGTGGCGCGCAAATACTGCGAGATTCTCCAACCCGGCACGCACGGTTCGACTTTCGGCGGCAGTCCCTTAGCCTGTGCGGCGGGAATTGCGACCTTTCAGGCCATTCACGAGGAGAACATGCTAAAAAATGCCGTTGAAATGAGCGCTTATTTCCGACAAAAATTGGAAGATCTGAAAAGCAAATCAGCGCTCATCCGCGAAATCCGCGGCCTCGGGCTCATGCTGGGCGTCGAACTGACCAAACCCGGCGCGGAAATTGTCGATAAATGTCGCGCGCAAAACCTGCTGATCAATTGTACGCACCAGACCGTTCTGCGAATTATGCCTGCTATTAACGTCACAAAGACACAGATCGATAAAGCCGTCGCGATTATCGCAAAAGCGTTGGTGGAATAGAATTTCAAACCTTCAGAAAGTCGAGTCGCAATTCTTAACCATTAATGAAATCTACCTGAGACTTTCTGAAGGATTATCCCGATTTACAAATTTTTAATTTGAAATCTTCAATTTAAAGTTATATCTCGTTCCGGGGCTCCCGCTCCGGAATATGCCTTGTTCGCTAAATATTTTACTTGACCGAACCTTCCGAAAGTTGGTA
>JALOAB010000006.1 GCA_023229045.1 Fidelibacterota bacterium | reverse complement strand
TCACCAATTGTTCATGTTCGACCCGCCCGGCGGCCGCGATGACCAACCGACCGGTAGTGTAGTGTCGATCAATAAAGTGTTTCAAATCAGCTACCTGAATTCCGGATACACTCTCAACCGTACCCTGAATTGGTCGGCCTATTGTTTGCTCAGGAAAAATTTGCTGACTGAAAAGATCATGAATCAGATCGTGCGGCGTATCCTCGATTTCACGAATTTCCTCGATGATGACACCCTTCTCCTTTTCCAATTCGTTGCGGTCAAAACGACCGTGCAGAATCAGGTCAGCCAGCACATCAACGCCTTTAGCCAAATTTTCATGTAATAATTGCACATGATAGCAGGTTACATTCCGGCTGGTAAAGGCATTGATGATACCGCCCAACGATTCAATCTCATGGGCAATGCTAAAAGCCGAGCGCTTTTTAGTCCCTTTAAAGACCATATGCTCGAGTAAATGGGCAATACCGTTTTGATCGGCTTCCTCATCCTGCGATCCAGCCAGCACCCAAAAACCGAGTGAAACCGAATAAACCGAATCGACATATTCCGATAAAATCCGAATGCCGTTCGGTAATATCGTTCGCTTGATATTTTCAGCAACCATTGATTAGTATCGGGAGCGCGGCCGATGCGACGAATTATTGTTGTTGCGCGGGCGATCATTAAAACCACCCGATCTGGGCGGCCGTGATTGACGCGGCGCTTCTTGATAACCTTCCGGTTTCTCAATTAACTCTCGCATGGATAGTTCAAAACGGCCCGGCGCGGCGATTTTTTTCAACAACACATCGACCTTGTCGCCTACTTTAAGGACACTATTAATGTCGTCCGTTCTCTGCCAGGCAACTTCCGAAACATGCATCAAGCCTTCTTTATTCGGTAAGAATTCCACGAATGCACCATAGCTTTCCAGCCTTTTAACAGTGCAATCACGATAAATCTTACCTTCTTCTGGTTTAGCGGTCATACCAATTACCAATTGCCGCCCTTTTTCGGCACTTTCATAATCCATAGCCGAGATAAAGACCATACCATCATCATCAATTTCGATCTTGGTATTGCTTTCAGCCTGCATCGCCCGGATATTTTTACCACCGGGTCCGATAATTTCGCCAATCAGATCGTTATCGACTTTCACGGTCAACATGCGAGGGGCAAAATCCGAAATTTTTTCACGAGGTTTGCTAATCGTCTGCTCCATAATATCGATAATATGCAAACGCCCGAGTTGAGCTTGTTTCAACGCTGAGCGCATCGTCGATGCGTCGATTCCCTGAATTTTCAAATCCATCTGAATCGCCGTAATACCTTCACGCGTACCGGTGACCTTAAAGTCCATATCACCGTAATGGTCCTCAGCGCCGATTATGTCTGAAAGCACGACGATCTTTTTACCTTCCTTGATCAAGCCCATCGCAATACCGGCGACTGTCTCCTTAACCGGAATGCCAGCATCCATCATCGCCAGCGAACCGGCACAGACCGTTGCCATCGAGGATGAGCCATTCGATTCCAGAATATCCGAGACGATTCGGATCGTATACGGAAAGTCTTCTTCACTTGGGATTTGCAATTTCAAGGCTCTTTCGGCCAAATTACCGTGTCCGATTTCCCGGCGACCGGTACCGCGGATCGGTTTGACTTCGCCCACGCTAAACGGCGGAAAATTATAGTGAAGCATAAATTTCTTAGTGAATTCTTCACGATCGATATCATCGATAATCTGTTCATCGAGCTTGGTACCTAGAGTTACCGAACCCAGACTCTGGGTTTCTCCTCGGGTAAAAAGCGCCGAACCGTGCGCCCGTGGCAGTACTCCGATTTCACAGGTAATCGGCCGGATCAGATCGAAGCTACGACCATCGAGACGTTTACCAGTTTCGAGAATTTGCCGACGCATATCATTTTTAACAATCTCATCGATGAGTTGTGCAATATATCTTTCCTCTTCAGGATATTCTTCGGCATTTTCTTCTATCACTTGATTGACAAACGCCCGAATACTATCATTCCAGGCCTTTTTCGAGATTAATGCCTGACTGCGCCAGTCGGCCAGCTTTGCCTCAGCCTGCGCGGTGATTTTTTCTTTAAGTTCGAGCGGTTCTTCGCTAGTTTCAATTGAGCGTTTAACCGGTTTGAGATCCTCGATAATTTCCTTCTGAAATTTGACGATCTCGCGGATGGCCGCATGCCCGAATTCAATAGCATCCACCAGCAGGTCTTCAGATACATTTTTACATTCGCCTTCTACCATCACGACCGATTCTTCGGTGCCGGCAACGATAATATCGAGTTCGCTGGTTTCGGTCTGTTTAATTGTCGGATTCAATATGAATTCACCATCCAGCCGACCGACCCGCACTCCGGCGATCGGACCGGCAAAAGGAATTTCTGAAATCATTAAAGCCGCCGAGGCTCCGATAATTCCCAGCACATCTGCCGGATTTTCCTGATCACTCGAGATTACGTTGGCAATTATTTGCGTATCACGGCGAAATCCTTCCGGAAATAACGGTCGGATTGGACGATCGATCAGGCGCGAGCCGAGAATTTCCTTCTCGGAAGGGCGACCTTCACGCTTGAAAAATCCGCCCGGAATTTTACCGGCGGCATAGGCTCGTTCGCGATATTCAACCTGCAATGGAAAAAAATCCTGCTCCACCTCTTTTTCAAAATTCGCTACAGCCGTTACTAATATCATCGTGTCGACATATCGTATGAGGACCGATCCGGAGGCCTGTTTGGCCATTCGACCGGTTTCAATACATAATTCGCGACCCCCAAGGGTCATCTTTTTTTGGTACAATTATTTACTCCTAACTGTTTACTTTCTTAATTCTAATTTTTCGATTAATTCTTTATAGGCCGCGGCGTTTTTCTTATGTAAATACTCTAAAAGATGCTTTCTGCGGCTGACCATTTTCATCAGGCCTCGCCGGGAACTGTGATCTTTCTGGTTAACTGAAAAATGCTTACCTAAATCTTTGATTCTCTCAGTCAGCAATGCGATCTGAGCGGCTATCGCTCCGGTATCCTGACTTGTTTTTCCATACTTTTCAACTAAATCGCTCTTAGTTACCTTGGTTAATGTCATTTACAATATACCTCCGTTTCATTTTCTTTCTTACTAATTTTCCCAATACATAATTTCAGATCGGCTTGCATCTGCTCCTCCAGCGCCGCCGTCGTTTCAAATTTCAACTCATCCCTGAGCCTTTCCAGCATGGCAACTCTGATCTCTCTGCCATATAATTCCTGATCCGGGAAATTGATCAGGTATAATTCAATTGTCCGTTCGGATTCATCAAAGGTCTTGCGAACTCCGATATTTAAAATGCCATAATATTCTTTCCTGGACAGGCAGGCTTTGACAAAATAGACCCCGTCAGCCGGGATTAATTTCTGGGCAACTTCCGTCATCAGATTAGCCGTTGGGAAACCCAGATTATGACCGCGCCCGGATCCTTTAACTACCTTTCCACTGAAACTGTATGACCAGCCGAGCAATTCGTTCGCCTCGACAACCTTACCATCAGCAATAAGTTGTCTGATAAGCGATGAACGCACCAGAGCACCATTTGAATAAAACGGCGGCATAATAACAACTTTGAAACCATATTCCTGGCCGGCCGATTCCAGCGTATGAGGATTCCCGCGTCGCTCGCGACCAAAATGATAATCATAACCGATTACCAACGCCTGTATTTTCAACCTGTTTATCAGGATTTGTTTAATAAAATCGGATTCTTCGGTCTTCAGAAAGTTTCTATCGGTTTTGATAAATAATAAATCATCAATGCCGGTTCTTCCGAGTAATTCGATTTTTTCGGGAGCAGTTGTCAGAATCGGCAGATGGTTATCCGGGGTTTGATTCAAGACCTGTCGGGGATGCGGTTCGAAGGTAATCAGCATCGATTGACTTCGTTTTTCACCGGCAAGTTTCACAACCTGTTTGATAATCTGGCGATGTGCCAGATGCAGACCGTCAAATACTCCGAGCGTTACGCAGGCTCCTTCGTAATTTGCAGGTAAATTTTCGATACCGTAATAGACTTTCATGCGACACCATCCGCCGCATTCGTTAAATAATTTCCCAGCTCGTCGAAAGGTATGGCTTCCTGCCAGATGTAATTTCCTATCCTGGTCCGTTTTAATGCGGTTAAATGACCTTCCGTATCCAGCGCTCTGGCTAGATCCTCGCCTAATTTCCGGATATAAGTGCCGCTGGAGCAAGTTACCTTGATTAAAATTGTCTTGGGATCTATTAAATCTATAACCAGAGAGTAAATCTCGATTTTCTTCGGTTTCAGTTCGACTTTCAAACCCTGGCGCGCGTATTTATAAGCCGGCCGACCATTGATTTTCTTGGCAGAATAAGCCGGTGGAATCTGTTCGATTGTTCCGCTAAACAGTTTGGCGACTTCCGTTAATTTTTCTATGGTTATATTCGGAATTGTTTCAGTTCGTATGACGGGAGCAGTGTTATCTCCGGTGTCGGTAGCCTCACCAAGGTCTAAAATCGCTTCATAAGATTTCGGCAAAGTGAGCAATCGTTGCATCTGCTTAGTAGCCTGACCAATCAGAATCAAGAGTACTCCCTCGGCAAACGGATCCAGCGTACCAGCGTGCCCGACTTTCCTGATTTTAAGGAAATGCTTGACGCGACGCACCACATCATAAGAAGAAATTCCGGTCGGTTTATAGACATTCAATATCCTGTTAATCCAATCCGTCTTGGCGCTCCCCTTCAATCTGATGAATTTTCTGGAATATTCGCTCAATATTTTCAACGTATTCCTGGGTATCGTCATAATAGAAAGTAATGCGCGGCACGAAACGTAAAGTCAACCGATTTCCCAGCAAGCCTCTTACAAAAGAGGTATGTCCCTTGATTAAATCCATAGCTTCCGCGATCGTACTCTTTTTATTATCGTAAATACTGATATAAATCTTTGCTTCTCTCAGATCGGCCGAGCAGACGACTTTCGTTACCGTAAGCAAACCGATATGATCGAGACGCAGGTCTCTGATAAAAATTTCAGCCACGATGCGCTTAACTTCATCTTCGACTCTTTTGATTCGATAACCGGTCATCAGAGCATCTCCATTTTTCGTGCAACAATCTGGATTTCAATACAATTTTCTACCAGTTTTTCAACGGCATTGAGAGTCTGATTTACGATTTGATGATCATTGCTGATTGTCGTAATTCCCAACAAACATTGTCGATATTGATCATTACGGTCGATTTCGGCAACGGCTACATTGTATTTTGCCCGAATCTGGTTTTTGATGCGACTGATTATGGAACGTTTATCCTTGAGCGAATGTGTATTGCGCATCAGCAGGTCCATCTGTAAAAATCCGATCGTCATGGGTAGAAATATCACCGATTAAGCCAGCGTCCTCTTGACTGATTTAATTTCAAAAAATTCAATCCGGTCGCCGACGCTGTATTCCGGTGCACCTTGTAAAGCGATGCCACATTCGTAACCTTCGTTGACTTCCCTGACGTCATCTTTAAAACGCTTTAGTGATTCTACCGGTCCTTCAAAAATTATTTCGCCGTCTCGTTTCAGGCGTGCCTGAGCATTGCGAACGACCTTGCCTTCAACAACATAAGAACCGGCAATCAGCCCGGCACGTGGAATTTTAAACACCTCGCGAACTTCCGCTTCGCCGAGATGCTCTTCGATTTTATCGGGTGTCAGGAGACCTTCGAGAGCGGCCTGTACATCTTCAGTCAGTTCGTAAATAATTGAATAATGACGAATTTCGACATTCTCTTTCTTGGCCAGGTCGTTGACTTTCGGATCGGCAGTGACGTTGAAGCCTATCACGACCGCCTGCGAGGTCTTGGCCAGTAAAATGTCTGATTCGGTAATATTGCCGGCGGCCTTATGTTTGATACTTACGGCGACCTCCTCGTTACCGAGTTCTTGCAGGGTCTGGGCAACCGCTTCCACCGAACCATCGAAATCACCTTTCAGGATCACATTCAACTGTTTGATTTTACCTTCGGCGATTTGAGCTGAAATGGCATCCAGCGACCATTCCTTTACCTGACGCTTTTGATGTTCGTGTTCAATCTTTTGTCTTTCGCTGGCAATTTTACGCGCTTCGCGTTCATCCTTTACAACCGCAAATACTTCCGCCGGTTTGGGCAGGAAATCAAAACCGGAGATTACGACCGGATCGGAAGGTTCGGCTTTGGCAAGTTTCTGACCACGTTCATCAGTAATAGTGCGAACTCGTCCACAGGCTACACCGCAAACGAACGGATCACCAACTTTTAGGGTACCTTTTTTGATAATAACCGTGGCTATTGGACCGCGCCGCTTATCGATGCTGGATTCGATCACAGTTCCCTTCGCCATAGTTTGATAGTTTGCCTTGAGTTCCAGCATTTCGGCTTCCAGGAGGATCAGATCAAGCAGATGATCGATGCCTTTGCCGGTTTTTGCCGAGATCTCGGCAGTCTGTATTTTTCCGCCCCAACTTTCTACCAGAACGTCGTGATTCGCCAGATCGCGTCTAACGCGTTCCACATCCGCTTCCGGTTTATCGATTTTATTAATAGCAACGACAATTGGTACATTAGCGGCTTTAGCATGATTTATAGCTTCGATAGTCTGGGGCATAACGCTGTCATCGGCGGCCACAATCAAAATCACCAGATCCGTAACCTGCGCACCACGCGCCCGCATAGCGGTAAAGGCTTCATGTCCCGGGGTATCCAGAAAGGTTATGGCTTTTTTACTCGGTAATTCGACCCGGTATGCACCAATGTGTTGAGTGATCCCGCCCGATTCACCGGCAACGATATTCGATCGGCGGATATAATCCAGCAAGGACGTTTTCCCGTGATCGACGTGTCCCATTATGACGACAACCGGTGGGCGCGGACTCGCATTTTCCAGATCTTCCTCAGTGTCTTCTATCTTGATCTTTTCTTCCCCGTATTGCTCCAGTTTTTCAACTTCAAAACCGAATTCATCGCTTAGAAGCGTTATCGTATCAAAATCGAGACGTTGATTCATAGTTACAAACGAGCCGAGTTCCATGCATTTCTGAATTACATCAGCCGCATCGACACCCATCATAGAAGCCAGAGTATCAACGGTAGCAAAATCGCTGATGCGAATTTTCTTGCTGGTTTCGAGTTCTTCAGAAACCGCTTCGGCTTTTTTATACTTTTTACGAGTAGACTTTTCCCCTATCTTAGCCATTGTCTTGCGGATTTGAGCATCGACAAGACGATCGCTGGTCGCCCAATTGGTACCCGGGCGTTTCAGACGACGGTTTTTTTCTTCTTCGATTTCAGACGGTTTCCGTTTCCCAAATTTCTGATCCAACCGAGGTTCGAGTTCATCGATCTTAATCCGGCGGAGTTTTTTCTTTTCTTTTTTCTTAAGTGGTTCCGTAGTCGACGCGACAGATGTTTTTTCCGGGGCGGCTTCAGGTGCCTTAGATGGTTTTTTGAGTTTGACCGATTCCGGAGACACATCCGTAACTTTTCCTGTTTCCCAAACCGCCTCAATCAATTCTCGTTGAACGTTCAGACTATGTTTGAGAACATTCTTAACCGCCTCATCATAGAACGACAGCGCCGATCTAAAAACTTCTTCTTCGAGTTTGCGGCGTTCTAATTCAGCCGAACGGCGGGCTTCCTCATCAGCTTTGCGTTTATTTTCAGCTTCGCGGCGCGCCCGTTCTTTCCGAATCCTTTCGACGATGTCCTTTTCCTTGGCAAATTCTTCCAGAATTTTCATATAACAGGCTTCATCGACCGGTGTCATGATGCTTTTACAGGGAATCCCTTCTTTCTCAAGATATTTCATAATATCACTATGTGAAATATTTAATTCCTTGGCAATCTCGAATATGCGTTTTTGTCTGCCTTTTAGGTCAATACTCATCTATTTAATTCTCTTCCTGTCTAAAATCCTCAATGATGTCCTCTTTGGACAATTCAATATCTTCTTCTTCCCTTAAAGATTGATCTTTCTGTTCTTGAGCATTTTGAAGAGCCGCTTCACGCTGAGCACGAGCGGCTTCCCGAACCGCCGCTACCTCGGCTTTCCGCTTTTCCTGAGCCTCGCTGACTATCTGTTCGAGCTTATCGAGGGTTTTATCGCCTAAACCCTTGATACTTAGTAGTTCTTCACGATGAGTCGCTAAAAATTCTTCAGCAGTTTCGATACCGTAACTGTACAGTAATTTCCAGTTGTGCTCGGTAATGCCTTCAATATCTTCCAGATAAAGGGTTTCGGATTCGGTCAGCTCGTAATCGGATTTTTTGATCGCGTCGATTGAGTAACCGGTGACTTCCGATGCCAATCGGATATTCTGTCCCATTTTTCCGATGGCAACAGAGATTTCATCGTCGACAAAGATGGCCAGCGCAGTTTTCTTTTCCTCATCGATCTCAAGCTCCAGCGGCTTAGCTGGTGAAAGCGCCCGCGTAATTAAAATTTCGGATTCACTGCTGTTATTGATGATATCGATTTTTTCATTATTCAATTCCCGCACGATCGCCTGAATGCGACTGCCCTTGATGCCAACGCAGGCACCTACCGCATCGATCCGGCGATCATTGGATTCAACAATGACCTTACTGCGATCGCCGGCATGCCGGGCTACTTTCTTAATTTCAATCGTCTTATCGTAGATTTCCGGCACCTCGTTTTCGAATAATTTTACGAGAAATGATTTATCAGCCCGGGAGACAATGATTTCCGGACCGCTGGCTCCCATAATAGCCTCTTTGATAATTGCTTTAATATTCTCACCACGGCGATAGCGTTCGTTCGGAATCTGTTCCTCACGCGGCATTTTCAGTTCGGCTTTACCGATTATGATAAAGATCGCATCGCGTCTGATCTGGTGAACGTCGCCAATGATGATTTGACCGATTTTCTTGGCATATTCTTCGTAAATCTGGTTTTTCTCGACCCGAACGATCTGCTGATTGAGGATCTGCTTGGCATGCGAAATGAGTCTTCTGCCAAAACTCAACGGATCGATCACTTCAATAAAAGGATCGCCAACCTGCAAATCGGGTTCGGTCTTCCGGGCTTCTTCCAGGCTAATTTCATGGACAGAACCGGTAGGTTTATCGACAATCGTCATCTGATGATAGATTTCGATCTCGCCTTTATCCATATTTACAATTACATCGAAATTTTCAGTCGACTCGTATTTTTTTTCGATGAGAGTCAAAAATACTTTTTCAATAATGTCACCCAATTCACTGCGATCCACGTTCTTTTCGCGGGCTATCTGGGAGAAGGCTTCAATAATTTCACGATTTACCAATTTGAAATCTCCTGTTAATTATTTACCATTTAATAATCACTTTAGCGAATTCCACCTCGCTTAAACTAAGGATTTGGCTTTCATTACCGGACTTGATGATCAGGCGTTCTTCGTTAACGTCTTCCAAAGTCCCTTTCAGAGGTGAACGAAGATCTACACTGTGATGAAAGACATTCATTTCGCGGCCAATATTACGGCGAAAATCGCGTACACTTTTCAATGGGAAATCGATGCCCGGTGAACTGACTTCCAGCTGGAAATTTTCCGAAAAGATAGCGTCAAGAGCTGCATCGTCCCGCATAACCCGGCTGATTTCGGCAATCTGGTTGAGAGCAATTCCCTGATCGGTGGTGATTAAAACCTTTACGAAGGTGCGCTTGCCCTGCTGATTGACTTTAAAATCAACTATATAGGCGCCGAATTGTTCGACGATTCTGTTGACTATTTCTCGGGCCGCGTTCTTTTTATTTTCTAAATCCATCATATTCTTGTTATACTTCATTCAAACCAAAAGTGGGTTTTTCAACCCACTTTTTACACGGCAAATTTAGGTAATTTATTATGATTCGTGCAACTTATTTTAATGAATAATCCTTTTGAGCAGTGATCTGTGCCGCAAGTAACTCCGCTGAGTTCTTATTTTTTGCTTCGGGTTCGTCTTGCAAAAGTACATTGACTAATTTTTCCGCACTTTCATAATCATTGAATTTTAAGTAGTTGCGTACCGAATTCAAGAGCAGTTCATGCTTTTGAAATTTATAAGGTGACTTTTTGGCTCCTTTTTCAAAATATTCAGCCGCGGCTTTAAAGTCCGAATTTTGTTCGGCGCAAATCCCCAGACCGGAATAGGCTGTCGCGGCCAGCATCGCATCATCGTCGTAATCATCAGCGTATTTTTCAAAATTAATCCGCGCATTCTCATAATCGTCTTTAGCCAGATAACTGCGCGCCAGTAAGATTGTCGCCATGCCGGCGCTGTGAGTGCGGGAATACTTGTCGATTAAATTTTCAAGACGCAGAATCGCATCGTCATAATCATTCCGGGCAATAGACATTTCGGCTAATCCGAGATCCCCCATCGCCGCCGTATTGGCTTTCCGCTTTGAACCGATTATCAAGATTGTCAGTACGACAACCGCTACCACTCCTAAGGAAATATACATTACCAGGTTACGCTGAGTGCGAACGAAACTATCGATTTGCGATATTTTTTCGAGGACCGGATCTTTCTTCAGTTCTTTCCGGGTTATTTTCTTTTTCGGTCTGAGCATCTATCTACTCCTTTTCATTGTTTTTTCCGTACCCTCGCCGGGAATTGAACCCAGATCAAAGGATTAGGAATCCTCTATTCTATCCATTTGAACTACGAGGGCTCAAAAAGCGCGTAAAGTTATATTTATCGACGATATTTTGCAAGGGGAATAACGTAGATTCTCTTCAATTCTAGGATTTAATTCCTTTTGGACTTTCTCAATAATTCATTCAAGGTTTCGATCGATTCAGGAGCAATCGAGGTATCGGAAAAAATCTTAAAAATAAGTTCTGGATTTGCTTCCAATCGCACATAATCCTTTTCACGCGCCGTGATCAGATTGCCGAGAGATTCCTTTATACCGAAACCCACCAATATCTGTTCTTTCCCTTTTTTGAAATAACATTGCGGACGATTGGATGTTTTAGGAAATAGCGCCAGAATGTAGCCATCATAATCCGGATAATATTTCAGCATGATATTCAGGCGCGGTTCGCTTTCCCCGATTCCCAGCGCCGGGATCAGACTGCCAAAATCCGGGATATTCGGAATTCCCCGAATCGAATGGCTAACTTCATTAAGAACTGCCAGATAGCGATTGAAAAATTCGGAAAGCAATTCCGGATTTTTAGTCACGACAATATGTACAGCTCGCAAATAATTTTCAATGACGTAAACTTCCAGATCTGTGTTTTTCAGGATCCTTTTCATCCGTGCCTGTCCAACGGATTGACCGGCAAGCATTTTCTGGATCTGGATTTCACCGATAAGTTTATCTTTGTAACCGGCCTGAAAATGGAGATGGGGAGTGGACGCACCGGCTAAGGCGCCATTGAAATAAATCGCGAAACTGTTTAATAACCGGGCAATCTCAATCATATCGCCAAATCGCCCGGTGATCAACTGATTTTCATGTCGGATAGCGGCAATCGTCAGGTCGCCCGGCAATGTAATTCCCGGATTGGTCAAAACAATATACTGTCGCTGATTTGAAAGTGTGATAACTATACCACGTTGACCGCGATCGAGATTACACAGGTTACAGGCTTTATCGTCAGGTCCTATTCTTTTTTTTTCAAATATGCCGGAGGTCAGACTCTTTAGGCGGGTTTGATTCAGCATCAGACGGACTGGAATAGTTTCGACCGGCAATTCTATCGACACCCCCTGACTGTAAGTCTGCATATTTTTCACCAGTCGCGGATAACCTTTTTCCGGATCGGTTTGCTGAAGGATCAAGGTTTCCGACCGACAGTTGTCGTCTATTTTTTCGGGATTGAAATCCAATTGCTGAAAATATCCAGCCAGTTCTTCATCGGATAAATGCCGTTTCAGTAGATTCATTGATAATAAAACTTACTGTTAAAATAAACATAAATAAAATACATAAGCGAGATATTAAAGACAATTTTTAAAATTGGATGTTTGAGAATTCCGCAGGATTGAATATTTTCCCACGTTTATTAAAATAGCAAATACACATATCTTGAGGATAATAAATGAGTGGTAGCGTCTTGATTTTATTTGTGTTACTGGTTTTCGGATTGGCATATCGTTTTTACGGAAGGTTCCTTTCAAGGAAATTCCAGATTGATGCCAATCGTCTAACTCCATCCAAAACAAATTATGATGGCGTCGATTATATCCCGGCCCGGGTTCCGGTACTTTTTGGACATCATTTTGCCTCGATTGCCGGAGCAGGACCGATTGTAGGACCAATTGTAGCGGCGGCTTTCGGCTGGTTGCCGGCCGCACTCTGGATTATGGCCGGATCGATGTTTATCGGCGGAACTCACGATTTCGGCGCGATAGTCGTCTCAATTCGTCATCGTGGGCGTTCAATTGCCAATGTCATTGAAAAGAATATTGGTGTAAAAGGCGAGCAGATTTTCCTGCTATTCTGTTGGGCAACGATTATACTGGTGATAGCCGTTTTTATCAATTTAATAGCCGACACCTTTGTCAGTTCACCCAGCTCGGCGACATCTTCGATATTTTTTCTGCTACTGGCATTATTATTCGGTTTATCAATTTACAAATTAAAAATACCGTGGGGATGGGCTACCATAATCGGCGTGATTTTGTTATTTGTTGGTATTTACATTGGGATTCTATTTCCGCTTCATGCCAGTCGTCAGTTCTGGCAATGGGCCCTTATTTGTTATATATTCATAGCATCCGTAGCGCCGGTCTGGATTCTTTTACAGCCGCGTGACTATTTGAATTCGTTCCTACTATATGCCCTTCTGGTCGGCGGCTTACTTGGAGTATTTTTTGCACGGCCGGCCATCAACATCAATGCTTTTAATGGCTTCAACATACCGAGTATAGGCCCGTTGTTTCCGCTATTGTTTGTTACAATCGCTTGCGGGGCAATCAGCGGAACACATTCGCTGATTGCTTCCGGTACTACTTCCAAACAGTTGGAATCGGAATCGCATGCCCAGATAATTGGTTATGGCGGGATGTTAGTAGAAGGATTACTGGCAATATTGTCGTTAGTAGCAGTGGCTTCGCTGAGCAATGTCGAATTTTCCGAATTTTACAATAGTAATAATTTCGTTTTGGCTTTTTCGGAAGGGATCGGGCGTTTTGTGAGTGCGATTCCCTTTCTGCATATCTCGACTCAATCGGCGCGGATATTCACCGCGTTAGCCGTCTCAGCCTTTACCCTGACAACGCTGGATACGGTCACCCGCATTGGTCGTTATGCCTTCCAGGAATTTTTCGAAATGCCGGATCGCACTCCGGAACAACAGAACATTTTCGCCCGGAATCGTTACCTGGCAACTTTTATCACAGTCGCTTGTGGTGCCGCTTTGACATTTAGCGGAAAAAGTGATTCCATCTGGCCAATTTTCGGGAGTGCCAACCAGTTGATGGCCGCTCTGGCTTTCCTGGCAATTTCGGTCTGGTTAGCTGAAATCAGAGAGAATTATTTGTTCACCCTGATTCCCGGTATAATCATGCTCTTGATTACAGTCACCGCGCTGTTCACACTCAGTTATCGTAATCTATTCATCAGCGTAAATTATATCCTGGGAATTGCTTCCGGACTGATTCTTGTTATGGCTTTGACGCTGACTGTGCAAACTTCCATTTTTATGATTCGCGAATCCGGGAAGAAAAGCGTTGGGTGAGTGCGATGGGAAATTGTAGATTGTAGATTGTAGGTTGCCTGCCCGACTGACTTGGTCAGGCGGGGAGATTGTAGATTGGAGATTGCAAAATTCAAATTTATCTAAGCGTACTTAAGTCTTTTCGATATATCATCAATAAATAATCCTGTCAATCCTGTTAATCCTGTCTAAAAAAACAGGTAAATCTTGTCTAAACTAATCCGCGGAGAGGGAGGGATTCTTTTTTCAATTGTAGATTGCAAATTGCAAAATTCAAATTTATCTAAGTGTACTTAAGTCTTTTCGATATATCATCAATAAATAATCCTGTCAATCCTGTTAATCCTGTCTAAAAAAACAGGTAAATCTTGTCTAAACTAATCCGCGGAGAGGGAGGGATTCCTCCGCAGGAGTTCCTTACGGAAGAACCCCCGTCCCGATAATTACCAAAGTCCTTTTTCGATTAGCATCGTTCTCAACCAGATGTTTCCTTTACCTCGTTTGAGATAATATTCGCGTTTTTGTGCTTCGCTTTTAGTTTGATGTTCCTCTGAATATATCAAGGTATAAGGTCGATGTGCTTTACTTGCGCGTACCTTTCCGGCATTATGCTGTTTGAGACGTGTTTCAATATCTTCAGAATGACCGATATAATGGAAACGGTCATTAATACTTTTCAAGATATAAATGTAATACATTTGCGGAGAGGGAGGGATTCGAACCCCCGTCCCGATAAATCGGGAAACGACTTTCGAGGCCGCCGCATTCAACCGCTCTGCCACCTCTCCAAAAAGCGGTCGTAATTTACATTTATAACCATTGGTTTGAAAATAAAATAATGAACACAAAAGGTCTACTTTCATCATGTTTGTCTACATATTGGACAATATTATGAGGGAGGGATTCCTCCGCAGGAGTTCCTTACAGAAGAACCCCCGTCCCGATAAATCGGGAAACGACTTTCGAGGCCGCCGCATTCAACCGCTCTGCCACCTCTCCAAAAAGCGATCGTAATTTAACTTATTTACTCAAGGTTATTCAAGGAAAAATCGGACAACCGCGGGGATTATTGGATTACCCGGAAATAATTAAAAATGTATTCCAGTTTGCGTTCGCGAGCCTCTCTGGCGCTTTCCGGCTCGTCTTTTTTTGCCCGCCATACCCGATCGACTCTTTGCAGGGCGTTCAGGAGTTCCCAGCGATGCTGGAATGTCTGATTTTCCATACGGCGAATCGATTGAATTTCAGCCGCAGTAAACCATCGGGCTACTTTGCGCTGGAAGCGGGCTGTGTTTGTTATAGAGAAAACATCAACCTCGCCGATTTCGCTGATTTTAGCGATCGTGGCTTTATCGAAATTATATTTCTTTAAAACTTTATGCATTTGATAGATGTTACGATAACTGCCTTCGAGTTCGACGACATCGATTTCAATATTTTGCCTTGCCAGGCGGTCGGCGACCACTTCATTGATCTCATATCCGACTCGTCGATAAACCCGCTGGTCGAAAACATTCTGCAGAATAAATAAACAGATAAAGGTAACGATCGCGGCAATTATCGGAGTCATTATCCAGCCGGAAGCGATTCTTCCTAATATTTTCAAGTTAATGTTCCGGCGCTCGCGCCCGCTCAATCCAATTCCCAGAATCGCCCCGATTACCAATTGCGAACTGGACACCGGCACCAGCGGTAAAGCCGGCAAGCCATTGTTAATTAAAAAATTATGCAAGCTTTGTGAAGCAAACAACAACTGCACGACCGCCGTCGCCATAATGACCACCAAAGCCGTTTGCGGCGTCAGTCTGGTCACTTTTTGACCAACAGTCATCATGACGCGCTTCGAATAGGTAAAAATTCCAACCGCAATGGCAATTCCACCCAGCAGAAATAACAATTCCGTACTGGTCAACTCAAAAATTCCAAACTTCAGTGACTTGAATGGTGAAATCGGCACAAAAACGCCCATGACATTGGCAATATTATTCGCGCCCAGCGCATACGAACCTAAGGCGCCCAGCACAATTAATCCGATCCGGGTCAAGGTATCCATCCTAAAGATGCTGATCTTCAAGGTGGCAAGCCATTTTTTCATCAGCAAAAACAAAATCGCCGCAAATATGCCCGCCAGTATCAGACTGGTAATCCAGGAAGCCACAATCTTCCCCAGCACGGTAAAATCAGTTAACATACCCGCGAAAAAATTCCAACCAATAATCGAGCCGACGATCGCCTGGGATGTCGAAACCGGCAGATGCGCCCGGGTCATCGCAAAAACCGTAAAAGCGGCCGAAAGCACTACCATAAACGCCCCGGCGATTTCGTTGACCGAACCGAGTTTACCGAGAGTATCACTAGCGCCTTCACCGGAAATGACCGCGCCCAGAATGATAAAGATGGACGCGATCAAGGCCGCCGTGCGAAACCTGACCATTCGAGTTGAAACTGCCGTGCCCCACGTATTGCCGCCAACATTGGCGCCCAGCGACCACCCGAAAAACAAACCGCTCGATAAAAAGATTAAGGTCAACATATTGCCATCAGGCTTTCTTCCATAATCTGTAGGGTGTCTTTACCAGATTGGAATTGAAATAGCGGGGATCGCCGGTCACCTCCTCCCCCACCCAATCCGGTTTGATAATTGGCTGGTCTTCTGCGCCGAGTTCGATTTCAGCGATTATTAATCCGACATTTTCGCCCAGAAATTCATCCACTTCCCAAAAAAATCCGGAGTGCCGAACCTGATAACGGATTTTGTCGAGAATCGGTTTCTCGCAGATATTTTCAAGCAATTGTTCGGCATCCTGCAACGGGATTTCATATTCGAATTCCGGGCGAACCGCGCCGACGTTGACACCTTTGATAGTCAGAAAACCCAGTTCGCCGACAGTCCGCACCCGAACAATTCGTTCTTTAACTGTGCTTAAATAACCCTGTCGATAACGCACTCCCTTATCGGTAAGCCGATAATCATCGCCCATCACCAGAAATTTTCTTTCGATCTCGAGGCTCATTTTCAGTAACCGTTTAATTTTTTCAGGGCTTTTATGTAATTGATATTCGGCAGATTTTGAAGATGCAGTAATTTTAATATTTTTTGTACTTTAAGTGGATCCTCACTCTCAGCACCGATGGTTTTGATGCGTTTGTGACCGATTTCCAACTCAGCCATTTCAACCTCAACGCCTTCAAATAAATAACCATTCCGCTTCTTCTTGATATCGACCGGTTTAAGCTTCGGATGTTCACGAACGATTTCATTTAAAAATTGGTGATGGGTATATTGACTACGCAGAACGAGCGGTTTGCGAACGTGCAGAGTGCGTAAAACCAGTCTAACTATCTCGAAACTGATTGGAAAACTCGCTTTAAGAAGCGGCTTCCATTGTTCCAGACCATCGCTATCAATCTGCTCGACGACTTTAATATCCATCAATGAATTGCGGATTTTACAATTATTTTGGGAGTTGGAAGAGAGGATATAAATCTCCTCGCTATGTTTGACGCGGGTACATTCCAGCGACTGCAGAATTTTTTCGGTTTCCGGAAATTCTTCACCAAAAGTACGCCATTCCCAGCGCGGAACGATTTGTTTGTTTATCTGATTTGTGATATTTCTCCGAACTGAACTTGTCATAGAATTAACTGCACTATGCTTTTATGGTCTGCTTAATGGCCGCAATCGACAACCGGTCGGCCAGGTCTTCGGCGCGGTCAGCGATACAATCGACGTGATGCGCTAAGTAACGCAGATGCATTTTCTGGCTGAGCGGCAGGTTTTTGTCCAGAAATGCCAGGCGTTTGATTTTAGCGGCTTGCTTATCGGCGAGTTTTTCCTTGTCATAGACCGGTTGGATCAGGTTTTTGACACTTTCCGGGCTCTTGAAAAAAATCCGGAAAGCGACTAATACTTCGTTTACCGCTTCGGTGCAAATTTTTGCCAACGAAACAAACTCATTCCTCAATTCGAGCGGAATATCCGGTATTTCCACGGAGAATAGCAGAGCAGTATTTTTAGTCTCATCGATGATGTCATCGGTGGTTTCGATCAAGCCCAACAGGTCTCCGCGCGATTCGGGGATCAACTTTTCAGTGTACAGGCGGCTTTCTGTCTGACGGCGAATGACATCGCCTTTACTCTCCAGATTGCGGATTTGATCAATGTAATTATCATATTCATTCATCTGGCAACACATATACTGTTTGATCGCTTCGCAGAATACCAAATTAACATCATCGGTCAAATCGATAAATTCACCGCATATTTTAGTCAATGCCAGGTCTTCATCGAAAATGGACGCCATTTTTTGTGACTCCTAAAGCGAACGTTTAATAGAGTAAATTGCCAGACGATCGGCGACATCTTCGGCTTTATCGGCTAGCAGTTCAATGTGGAGCGCAAAATAGCGCAGGTGAAACTTATGGCTCAATTCCAATCCGGTGGTGCGGAATACTTTGCGCTTGAGGGTCTCCGATAACCGGTCGGCTTCCGATTCCCAGAAATAGACTTTGTTCAGGCTGTGCTCGATCATCAAGGGAAAATTCAGAAAAGAGCGCGTCGAACTAACCACTTCTTCAACCGCCTTAACGCTCTTTTCTGCCAGATGCAAATAGCCGTCATGAAATTCAGGTGGAATAACGGGAATCTCGACTGACAATTCCATCAGAATCTGTTTGCACTGATTGGTGATGTTATCAATATTTTCGAGGAGCGCCAGCACATCGCCGCGCGATTCCGGGATTAGGGTTTCGGTGTAAAGTTGGTTCTCAATTTCGCGTCGTAAATTATCGCCCCGATTCTCAAGAACCGTGATCTGTTTTAAATCGTCCTCGAATTGCTCGGTCGCCCCATTCAGATAGTGACTGATGCCGGTTAGCAAAACCTGACTGGCTTCGATTGTGACATCAAGGAAATCGGCACTCTTCTGCTCTAAAGTCTTCGTTCGTCCAAACAGCGGTTTCATCGCGTACTCACTCTAATTGTTATACCGAATTCATTTCTGCCAAATTTAGACATTACAGGTTCAACCTGCCAAAGAATAGTTAATCAGCTGATTAATCTGTAATTGATGATCTGTTCGGAACAGAGTAACTAATTATAAATTTCAGTCTTTATTCTGTCTTAATGTTACTTTTCTGACCGCGGCAACCGTTTTTAACGAATTCATCGAAAGAAGTTTCGGTTTTGTAACATTCCTGATCGATGTATTTCAATAAAGTGAGAAAGCGATCTTTTTCGATATATCCGGGAATTACCGTCAGAATTTCCATTTCTGGCGAGATAAAGGCAATCGATGGAAGACCGGTCACTTTGAAAGCGCCGGTCAGTTCGCGCGGAGTATAGGTATTACCCTTGAATGTGAGTTTTCCCTTGACATCTTCGGTGTTGATGCGAATCGGGATGAAATTATCGAATAAATATTTATTGACGGTCGGCTCAGAAAAAGTCTTCTGATCCATGAC
Source organism: Fidelibacterota bacterium (assembly GCA_023229045.1). GTDB lineage: Bacteria > Fidelibacterota > UBA2242 > UBA2242 > UBA2242 > JAGNGI01. The sequence goes on along the minus strand of JALOAB010000006.1, from coordinate 10,836 downwards.
CTTACACCAGCCGCACCAATCCGCATAAAAGTCAATTACGATGTGTTTTTTCTCTTTTTGGGCCAGTGCAATACCCTCGTTGAAATTATACCAGGCTTTGCCAGCCGCCAAAAGATTAGCAACCATTAGAATATTTAATACCGTCAGTGTCATTATTTTTTTCATTTCTTCTCCATTTTTTTCTTTTTGATAACCAATCATACAATCGGTTGCAAATCAATATGAGAATTTAAAATAGTAATTCGTTTAGTCAAGATTATTTTGGAAGTCGTTTTCGGCGCGACGCGAACGATTATTTATTGATAAATGGCGCTGTTGCTCTTTCGAAAATACCAAGCGTCCAGGCTATAGTCAGTCCGTAGTTGGTAACCGGCACACCGGCTTGCTTGCAATACCAGATGCGCGAAAGCGCTTCTCGCCGGTTCAGCATACAACTGCCGCACTGGATCACCAGTTGATAGCGACTCAGATCCTGCGGAAAATCATGTCCCTGATAATGCGTAAAATTCAATTGTCCGCCAACATACTGCGTCAACCAGCGCGGAATTTTCACCCGACCGATATCGTCTGCAATCGGATGATGAGTACAGGCTTCGGCGATCAGAACGTTGTCGCCAGGCTTGAGTCGATCGATCGCGCGCGTTCCGGCAATATATTCCGTAAGGTCGCCTTTATAACGCGCAAACAGGATCGAAAAGGAAGTCATCGGAACATCGTCTGGCGTATCGGCGGCGACTTTCAGAAAAGCCTGCGAATCGGTCACCACCACGGCCGGCGGTTTTTTCAGGTTGTTCAGCGCCGCGCGCAGTTCACGTTCTTTGACGACGATGCATCCGGCATCGCTATCCAACAGGTCGCGAATGGTCTGCACCTGCGGCAGAATCAGACGCCCTTTGGGAGCTTCCTTATCTATCGGCACGACCAGTACCGCCAGTTCACCGGATTTGACAAGATCTCCGATAATCGTCGGAGCGTCCAGGTATTCGACTGGAACCGCCGCAATCAAAGCCGTGCGCAGGTCGAGGATTCCGGCGCCGTTGGTTGCAACGGTGTTAACAGTCGAAATTTTGCAATCCTGTAACCGTTTAAGCAATTTTTCGTCCGGACTCGTCAGATCGGACTTATTAAAAACGACAATCGCCGGAATAGAACGTTTCTGTAACTCTGCCAGCAGGTCGTCCTCGTATTTATTCCAGTTATGTCCTTCGGATACTACGATACCGATGTCAGCGCGTTCAAATATTTTGCGAGTGCGTTCGATGCGTTGACCGCCGAGAAAGCCTTCGTCATCCACTCCAGCCGTATCGATAAAAAGCACCGGTCCGAGCGGCAGGAGTTCCATCGGTTTCTCGACCGGGTCGGTGGTGGTTCCGGCCACATCCGATACGATCGAGACCTGCTGGCGGGTCAGGGCGTTCATCAAAGCGGATTTGCCGACATTGCGGCGTCCGAAAATTCCGATCTGGAGACGATTACTCTTGGGCGTGCTTTGCATAGATTGAAGTTCCTTTTTATTCACCACAGAGCGCACAGAGCACACGGAGAATTATTTGTGGTGAGTTTATCATTTTTAATTCATTAACAGCTGGGAGCCGAGGCAATCGGCGCATCCCGAGTAAATCTTTTTCTGTACGAAAATTATCTATCTCATTCATTACTATTTTTAGCCAAAAATTGAGTCAACGCTTGTAAGATTCTTTCCAGGTCGTCTTCAGACAGTCGTTTGTTCTGGACGTAAAAAACTCCATACTGCTGATTCAATCGGATGCGATTCAGGGCAAACTCCATCTGCCGATCGCCTGAAACATAAGACCAGCGCTTACCGAAAATCCGGCAAAAATTAACTCGTAAACCGTACTCCTTTTCCAGCCAGGCGGCTATCGCATTCAGTTTGTCCGGTATTTCAATCTGCTCGGCGGCAATCCTGGAAATTTTATCAGATATAGATGTCACGTTCGCCATCCGCTACCTGTTTGTACATTCTCTCGAAGGTTTCCAGCATCCGCCCTTTCTGGAAGAACGGCATCGCTTTAATCTCGTCGATTTCCTTTTGGATCAATTGTTCGCCAATCGCTTTGGTTGCCGGTGAAGCGTAATCATCAAGATATTCGCGAAAAGTCAGAACGGCGTTGGCTTTACAGAATTTGCCTTCGATGCAACCTTTCAGCAAGCCCATGATTTTATCGCCGGTACGACCGCAACGGTACCCGGCCGTGCAGAACGAAGTAATCATGCCTTTTTCAGCCAATTCACGGACGACTTCATCGAGACTGCGCGTATCGCCGAGCGTGAATTGCTGTTCGTCAATCTCCTGTTCGTCTGTTTTCTTTCCAGCCAATGCTTGCAGAGCCGCCGTGTAACCGCCGACTCCGATACGGGTGGAAGCATCCGTTTGGGTGCAACCGACGCCAATGACTTCGCGCCGCACTTCGGCATTTTCACGCGCCGTAATAATTAATCCGGTATAAGGCACTGAGAGGCGTAGAACGGTGACAAGTCTCTTAAAATTCTCATCGCTGACTAACCAATTTGAATTCCGGCTAAGAGAAGAACCGCTGGCCGGCGTCATACGCGGAAATGAGATCGTATGCGGACCGACTCCGAATTGTCGTTCAAGATCAATCGCGTGATAAAGCAAACCCATAACCTCAAAGCGCCAGTCGTACAAACCGAACAAAGCGCCAACAGCTACGTCATCGATGCCGGCCTCCATTGCACGGTGCAGAGCATATAAACGCCAGCGATAATTTCCCTTGATAGTATTGAGCGGATGCAGATCGGCATAAGTCTGTTTATGATAGGTTTCCTGGAAAACCTGGTATGTTCCGATGCCGACTTCCCAGAGTTTTTTCAGGTCGGCAATGCTCATCGGGGCGGCGTTGATATTGACGCGCCGGATCGCGCTGTAACCAGTCCGGACCGGAACTTTGACGTCGTAAATATTGCGAATGGTCTCGCCAATATAATCGGCCGCCGAACGCGGGTGCTCGCCAAAGACCACGATCATACGTTTGTGTCCTTCGTTGATAACGGCTACGGCTTCCTGACGCACCTCCTCCATTGTCAGTATACGGCGCTTTTCTTCTTTGTTCTCGTAGCGAAATCCACAATAGGCGCAGTTGTTGACGCACAGGTTACTACAATATAGCGGTGCGAAAAAGACGATGCGATTGTCGTAGACCTTGCGCTTGATCGCCAGACCGGCGGCATACATTTCGTTCCATAGATCGTTGTCAGTCACATTCAACAAAGCCGCCGTCTCTTGCGGCTCAAGACGCTCAATTTGCATAGCTTTGGCTATAATCTCGCGCACCCGGGCTTTATCGGGCTTGGCGTTGGCTTGCAGTTGCGACACAATGACGTCTTCATCGATAAAGTCGCGTCCGTTGATCAAATATTTTTCGATTTCATCGGGCTTGATAACGTTTTTTGTCCATTCACTTACTTTGACACTTTGCATTTCTACTCCATTCATAACATTTTTTATTTAGATAAAGTCATTTCTGATTCGTGACGCCGGAGGATATTCGGCGAAATGCCCTTACTGAACGAGCGTCGATAACCGGCTTCTCTGATAATTTCCATCACAGCGTTCAGAGAATGTTCGGAGTCGTCGCTGTCGGCATTTTTGCCGGGATAGATATTATAAAGCCGTTTGACGCGCTCCGGCGTAATCGACGGCATGATGACGTTCATTCCGGCTCTCAGTCCGGCAATGCGCGCACCGCGCGAGGCGCATTCCATAGCGCTGGTCGATGGCATATTGGCATACGGATTCAGGATTCGTACCAACGCCAGAGTGCGCAGGGTCAATTGAATCGCACCGTTCGGTTCATCTCTCAAAGGCGTCTGTGGGTGAGCCAGGAATGGACCAATGCCTATCATATCGAGGTCTAAACTTGTCAATCCAAGGATCGCCTCCGCCAGCGATTCCACATTTTCACCCGGTAAGCCTACCATTATCCCGGAACCGACTTCGTAATCCAGTTCGCGCAGGACTTTCAGACAATCCAGCCGATTTTCCCATCGCCGTCCTGGCCGTAGTTTGTGGTAATTTTCCTTATCCCAGGTTTCGATACGCAGAAGATAACGGTTAGCGCCGGCTTCCCGCCACATACGCAAGACTTCCGGACCTTGTTCGCCCAGCGATAGCGTAATCGCCAGGTCATATTTGCCAACGATTTCCTTGATCAGACCAGCAATCCAGTCAGCCGAATAATGCGGGTCTTCCCCGCCCTGCAGAACGATCGTTGGGATATTCTGAGCAACGGCAATTTCCACCGATTCAAAGATTTCTTCGCGCGTCAGGCGATAACGCACCGCTTCGCGATTTCCGCTCCGCAATCCGCAATAAAAGCAGTTCTGCCGGCAATAATTCGAATACTCGATGATCCCGCGCAGAAATATTTCATCCCCGAAAACCGAGCGCCGGACACGATCGGCTTCGGCAAACAAACCGATGTCGTCCTGGCCGTTGAGATATGCGATTATTTCGGATTTATTCATTGTCATTCAATTGTCACTCGATAGTCATTGTCCGGCTACCGCCGGAGTCATTGATGGTCATTTGTAGTCATTAAATCATTATGGCATTGAGACATTCATTTTTTGATTTGAGATTTGAATTTTGAAACCAGCAATTTGAAATCTACAATCTCTCTCCCTCACACCTTCAGCGTGCTGGCTTTGACATTTACCGACGGAATCTGACCGAGTTTGCCGGTCAGGGCGCCGAGTTCATCGGTAGTCATTTTCAGAATCAGGAAAATTATCGCCACATTGCGATCCGGCATCGGATAACCGACGCGCAGGAGAATTTCCGCGCCGAATTGATGCAGAAGTTCGCCGACCGGCCGAAAAGCCGCGTCGCGATCGTAGATACTAATGGTGACTGTGTGTACTTTCGCTTCCATAACAAAAATCCCATCCTTGTTATTAGTCAAAGATGGGAAAATTCCACGGCATTGCTCCCACCCTTGACGTCAGATTACTCCTTCATCTCAGGTAAATCCGGCCTCTGCCGGATTGCGGTAAGATTATTTTAAAGAACTGTCAAACCGGATCGGTCGGTTTGCTCTCTTCAGAATGCAAGCGGACATTGAAAGTCGAGCCGACATTCGGTTGACTGGTGACATTCACATCGCCGTTGTAGATGGTCGCGATCTTCTTTACAATCGAAAGCCCGAGTCCACTACCGTCGATGTGCCGGGTCTTTTCATTTTTGATCCGCACAAATTCCTTGAACAGCATCGCGGATTCTTCAGCCGACATCCCAATTCCGGTATCAGAAACAGTGATTTTCACCAGATTTTTTTCTTTTTTCAATGTGATCCGGACCTGTCCTGAATCACGGTTATATTTTACGGCATTTGTGACCAAATTGTTAAGAACAATTTCAATTTCTCCGGCATCAGCCATCATTGTCACCGGTTCATCGGCGTTCAATTTTATGCTGATATTGCGGGCACTGGCCGCAGTCTGCATACTTTCGATCGCGGCTTTGGCAATGGCACATACATCACACTCGACGATTTCACGTTTTTTCTGCCCGGATTCGATGCGGGTCAGATCGAGCAGATCGGCAATCATTTTCTTCATGCCCTGAATGCGGACCACACTGCGGTCGATCATTTCATCATACGATTTCAACTCGCCGCCAGCGACCCGTTCATGCATAATATTCAAATAGCCTTCGATTGCGTTCAATGGCGATTTGAGTTCATGCCCGAGCACCGAAATGAACTGAAAACGCACCTGATGCTTTTCTTGTTCGAGTTTGCGTATCTGACGAGCCAGAATCAGATTCTGCGCGGCTTTCTTAACGGCTTTTTTCAATTCGTCCGGTTCGAAAGGTTTTGCCAAAAAGTCGAAAGCGCCCTTTTTAATCGCCAGCACGGCGGCTTCCAGGGTGGCATAGGCGGTGATCATGATGGTGACCATTTCGCTTTCCTGGACATTGATTCTTTCCAGTAAATCCAACCCGCTCATGCTGGGCAGTTTATAATCCAGCAGAAGAATATCCGGTCGATCGGTGTTGATTTTCTCGATAGCTTCCTCGGCAGATTCGGCCATTTCGACGATAAATCCGACCTCTGCGGCGACTTCCGCCAATTGCATTTTGTAACGGCTCAGCGCTTTCTGGATTCCCAGACGCATGCCGAGTTCGTCATCGACGACTAATGTGCGCAGATTATACATCAGGCTTTATCCTGCAGGAGACGCTCTATTTCGCGCGCTAATTGCTCAAAGCGCACCGGTTTCGGCAAAAAGACGTCGGCTTTGATCCAACTGCGTTCTTCATCGGTGGATGCGTCGAATTCGATACCGGTTTCGCTGGCGACTGCGGTACAGAGTATAATCGGGACATCCGGGTATTTCTGTTTGAGATGATAAGCCAGCGCAAAGCCGCCGTCAACCTGTTCCATCATCAGATCGAGAATCGCCAGATCGGGTTTGGTTTCAGCCAGGATTTTCTCGGCATCCTGCTGACCTTCAGCCGTGATTACATCGTACTGCTGGGCTTTCAGGCGGGTTTGTATTTGAACCAGAAAATCAATATCGTCATCAACTAATAATATTTTTTTTGCGGTGTTCATTATATACCTCTTACGATTAATGCATTCATGCTACCGGATTTGTAATCTTTTTACGTATCCGCGGAAGTGTAATGTTAAAAGTCGTACCGGTCGGTCCTATTGCCGGATCGGTATTGGATTCCACGCGGATATCGCCGCTGTGCATTTTGATAATGCCATAAATAATTGATAATCCGAGTCCGGTGCCCTGCCCGACTTTTTTAGTAGTAAAAAATGGTTCAAATATCTTACTGAGATATTCTTTGGGAATGCCTGTGCCCGTATCCGATACGCTGATTCCTACCATATCGTCGATGCCGGTAGTTTTAATTGTTATGATGCCGCCATTTGGCATGGCGGTAATGCTGTTATTGACCAAATTGATCAGCACCTGAACGATTTGATCGGCGTCGATTTCCGCCAGCGGATCCAGGAGTCCGTGCGCTAATCGGATCTGGACATTTTGCGGCAATTCAACCATTGTAGTAAAATTATCGATAAGATCATTCAGATCGATCATTTTATACGAGACCTTATTCTGACGCGCAAAATTGAGCAGACCGGAAACGATTTTTTTGCATCGGTCGGCTTGCTCGGCGATCATGTTGAGGTCCTCGTGCATGGACGAATCAGCCGGACAATCTTCCGCCAGCAGATGGGCATACATTAAAACGACACCCAGTGGATTGTTAACTTCATGGGCAATTCCAGCCGCCAGTTGTCCCATACTGGCCATTTTCTCGGATTGCATCAGAGCCGAGCGGATATCCTCACATTGAGCATGCGAAAGATTCAGTTCGCGAATCGTTTTATGAAGCACTTCAATTGTATAAGGCAGACACATTTCCGGTTCTGCCAAACCTTTGATTATCGCCACGGCGTGTTCGCGACAGGTTTCGTATCCGCAGGCGCCACAATTCAGCTCGTCTTCCGGTTTGAATTTTCCCATCCGCGCCAGATTAGCCTTGATATCCTTCTCGTCCGGATATGGCAGGCGTTGCGAGTAGGGTACAAAATCGCGTGATAAGTCTAATTTACTAAAACGGTCGAAATAGGTCTGCCAGCTTTGCTGATCCCGCTTTTTAAGTGATTGCGCGGCATACTGACTGACCCGCGCGCGTCTTTTAAAGGGCGGATCGACCGTTGTCATTCCGGCTCCCATTATGCATCCATCACAGCACAGCACATCCAAGAAACGGGCGTCCAGTTCGCCGGAAGCGAATTCAATCATGGCATTTACGAAATTACTGCGTCCGCTGGCAGAAATGACATCGCCGGAGATCAGGTCTTCGTGGATTTCGGCGGTTTCAAGCAGACCGCGCTGGATCGGGAAAAGTGATCCTTTGGCGGCATGCGGCGGATCGAAATCAGACGGTTTGACTTTTTCCGGTTTAATACCGACCTCACTAAACAGGCGATGTAATTCTTCAAAGGTCAGGACTTCATCAATTTCACCAATCATTTCATCGCTGTTGGCTTCGCCCATTTTGGCAATGCACGGACCGATGAAGACAATCCGGAGTTTTGGATTGTGTAAACTGCGCAACATCCGGGCGGTCGCTACCATCGGCGACACCACATTTATCAACATATTAATTAATTCGGGATTATAACGCTTGATGTACCCAAATACCGCCGGACAGGCCGTTGAGATATACCGCTTATCGGGATTTTTTACCAATATCTCACGCACTTTAAAAGCCACCAGATCAGCTCCGAATGCCACCTCATTTACATAAGTAAATCCCAGCGCTCTCACCATACCAACCAAAGTCTGATAGTCGTAATCGGAGAACTCAGCCGGAAAGCTGGGGGCGACGATTGCCGCGATCGGCTCTTTTTCAGCTAAAAGTTCCTGAACGTCTTTGATCGTGCTCAGCACTTTTTTGGCTTTTTGACTGCAAACCCGAACGCAGTTACCGCATCCGATACAGCGCGAGGTAATGATTTCAGCCTGCCCATCGGCAATCCGAATGGCCTTTGCCGGACATTCCCGGACACAGGTATAACAGACCCGGCATTTATCCTTCAGGGTAATGACCATTGGGCTGTTTTTATCGCGTGTCATGGTCTGATATCTCTCAACTCTTACGGTTTGTATAATTGGTATGCAGAAGTTTATGGCTTTTGTGACTGAGCGGCTTTTCGAGATAATCACTATAGAGACGTTGAATGTCTTTATTGCCGTGCGAAGTTCGCACCTTAGCGTCGCGGTCGATTTCGTATAAAGCTTTCATCCGCGCCCGGATACGATCCGGATCGGCAGTGTACGGTTGACCGCCGCCGTTGATACAGCCGCCGGGACAGGTCATAACCTCGATGAAATGAAGGTCATTACGCCCTTTCTTAATCTGCTCCAGCAGTTTACGCGCATTACCGAGACCACTGACAGCCGCGACCCCGATTTCCATCCCGGCAATGTTAACATGGAATTCCTTGATCCCGTCCAGACCGCGTAAAGGCTTGATACGTTCGATAGCCAGTTCTTGACCGGTCAGTTTAAAGTAAGCCGTACGCAGTGCGGCTTCCATGACTCCGCCGCTGACTCCGAAAAGTTTGCCAGCCGAGCTACGTTCACCAAACGGCGTATCAGCGCCTTCCGGTTCCAGCGTATGTAAATTCAAACCGCGTGTGCGGATCAAACGCGCCAGTTCGCGGGTGGTCAGAACGGCGTCGATATTCGGAATACCGTCGATAGCCATCTCCGGTCGTTCGGCTTCGAACTTTTTAGCTGTGCAGGGCATGATTGAGACGTTGTATATCCGGCGCGGGTCGATACCCTGCTTTTCCGCATAATAACTTTTTATAATTGAGCCCAGCATCTGTTGGGGACTCTTGCAGGAAGAGATATTCGGTATAAATTCCGGATAAAATTGTTCGACAAATTTAATCCAGCCTGGCGAGCAACTGGTCATCATGGGTAACACACCGCCGGTTTGAATGCGTTCGACTAATTCCGAGGCTTCCTCCATGATTGTCAAATCGGCCGAAAAAGAAGTGTCGAATACCCGGCTAAAACCCAATCTCCGAAAAGCGGATGTCATGATTCCCATGACATCCAACCCGGGTTTCAAGCCAAATTCTTCGCCCAGCGTTACGGAAACACTGGGAGCATGTTGAACGATAACGATTTTTTCAGGATGGGTAAGCGCATCAGTCACTTCTTTCAGACTGCTTTGCTCGCGCAGAGCGCCCGTCGGGCAGACCGCCACGCACTGACCACAATTGATGCAAGTCGAAACGTTTAAACCTTCGTTGAATTCCGGGCTGACGTAAGCCAGACTGCCGCGTTTGACAAAATCAATCGCACCAACGCCCTGGATTTCCTCACAGACGCGGACGCATTTGCCGCATAATATGCATTTATTCGGATCGCGGATGATCGACGGGCTCGATGTATCGATTTTATGTTCGCTTTTCCGACCGGAATAGCGTCGCTCACGAACTCCCAGTTCCTCGGCTAATTTTTGTAAATCGCAATTGCCGTTTCGCACGCAGTAAAGGCAGTCGTCAGGATGGTTAGCGCAGAGCAATTCCACAATCGTCTTGCGAGCCCGCAGAGCGCGCGGCGTATGAGTTTTAATTTTCATGCCCTCGGCGACAGGATAGGCGCAGCTCGGAACCAAACCGGGCATACCTTCAATTTCAACCACACACAGGCGGCAAGCGCCGGACGGAAAGAGATCGGGCAGATGACAAAGCGTAGGAACCCGAATGCCCTCCCGCTTCAATACCGTCAGAATATACTCTCCCGGACTGGCTTTGACGACGCGATCATTGACAGTAATATTTATCACAGTAAACCTCTTTATTTCACCATTACCGCTTTGTACCGGCAGACATCGACGCAGGTGCCGCAACCAATGCACTTTTCAGCTACGATGTAATGGGGCGTTTTGGGATTGCCCAGGATAGCGCCCGCCGGACAATTCTTGGCACACAGCGTACAACCGATACATTTTTCGGTATCAATTTCATAATGCAGAAGCTCGGTGCAAACTCCAGCCGGACAACGCCGCTCGAAAATGTGCGCCTCATATTCCGCCCGGAACCAGCGTAAAGTGCCCAGCACCGGATTGGGTGCTGATTTTCCCAGACCGCACAGACTGGTGTCCTTGATGACTTGCGAGAGGCGATTCAGGTACATTATCCCTTTAAAGCGTTCCAGCGCATCGTTACCGGTTTCATTGCGGCGGCTACGCGTAATACGCTGGAGAATTTCCAGCATGCGGCGGGTGCCTTCCCGGCAAGGTATGCACTT
>JALOAB010000166.1 GCA_023229045.1 Fidelibacterota bacterium | reverse complement strand
CGGGAGAAGAATTTCCGGACATACCAAGTATCACTTCGAAAAATAATATTGAAATAGAAAGTAAAGTTCTCTCAAGAATGATTCAAAAAACGGTTATCGCCGTCAGCAGGGATGAACTAAAACCGTCGTTGACGGGTGTATTATTCCAGGTTAGAAAAAATGAACTCAGGTCGGTAGCGACCGATGGACATCGTCTGGTATGTCTGGTAAGAAAAGATTTCAGTTCTCCAGAATACGAACGGGAAATAATCGTACCGGTAAAATTTCTAAATTTGATATATACTTACCTTGGAGATGATAGTAAGGTTAACCTCATAATAAGTGAAAATCACATTATGATGGAAACCGATTCAACCCTGATCCTATCAAGAATAATTGATGAACGTTTCCCGGATTATGAAAGTGTAATTCCGAGTGATAATGACAAGTTTTTATCAGCTGATGTTAATTATCTTTCATCGGTTTTAAGAAGAATATCGATTTTTTCCAATAAGACCACCCATCAGATATCTATGGGTTTAAACCGTGAAATATCCAAAATTAGTACCGTAGATCAGGAATCAAGATCATCTGCAAACGAAACCCTTGACGTTAATTTTGATGGTGATGATCTGAGCATTGGCTTCAACGCTGAATATCTTCGTGAAATAGTGAAAAATGTTGACACAAAGACAGTGTCTATGAAACTTAAAACACCGATAAGCGCCAGTTTGGTTTTACCTGAAAGTCAGTTAGAAAATGAAGAGCTGATAATGCTCTTGATGCCGATCAGGCTAAGCGATTAACCCGCATAGTATTTTAGATGACTCTGCCAAAGATGATTATTAATGATATTGAGAAATTTGAGACTTGTGAATTTTAGAAGATATACTGATTCTGTTTTTGAATTTCACCATAAAACAAATTTCATAAATGGAGAGAATGGAAGCGGAAAGACATCCATTCTTGAGGCAATCCACTACTTGTCTCTAACAAAAAGTTTTCGAACGAATAACGATAGCGAGGCCGTCCAGTATCATAGAGACTATTTCAATGTATTTGGCGAGTTTACAGATACCCATGATAAGGATTTATTGATTAATGTGAATTATTCAAAGGCAGATGGGCGCAGTTTACTATTAAACAAGGCTCGCATAAAAAGATACACCGATATCGTCGGTCTTGCGCCGGTTGTGATTCTATCTCCGGGATTACAAAAAATAACCGAAGGGGGTCCAGCCGAACGTCGTAATTTCATTAATCGCATAATTTCCCAAACCGATCGTGATTATTTTCTTAGCCTGATAGAATATAAGCACAGACTCACTCAAAGGAATACAGTTTTAAATCGCTATCGAGACCGGAAACATTATCACTACGACGCTTATTTTGAGGCACAGGATGAAATGTTGGCCAAGACCGGCAAAAAAATAGACAAAGGCCGGCAAGCGTTTTTGATAGCTTTTGAGCCGATTTTTAAAGCGATTTTTAAGCGGATTAAACACATCGATAGCCAGGTTGAAATTTGCGTTAAGTACAATATAAAAGCCACCGCCAAAGATTATACAGACAAATTTATGAATAGTTTGAAGGAAAGATTTGAACGCGACGTTGTTAGCGGGCGAACGAGTTGCGGGCCACACCTCGACGAAATTATCATTCTATACAATGACAGGGAAATCCGCCAGATCGGTTCGCAAGGTGAGCACAAACTGGTTTTGATAGCTTTGAAATTAGCCGAAGGCGCCTATCTTGAATCCTTTAAAAACGAGGGAATCATATTTTTGCTCGACGATCTTTTTGCTTTTCTGGATAGTGAACATTGTCGTAATATAGTCTTGGAAATTGGTGAAAAAAATCAGTCGCTGATAACCTCGACCGATTTAAAAGAATTGAAAAAATATGGTTTTATAAGAAAAAGTGATGAATTTAAGACAATAAACATCATGACAGGAGAAGCCTGATTTTGGAATCGCTGGGCGCGGCTATCGCCAAAATGCTGAAAACATATAAAATTGAAAAACCGGTACGCCAGAACGAGGTTTTTTTCATCTGGAGCGATATAGTGGGAGAAGTCATTGCCAAACACGCCGTCCCGGAAAAAATAGCCTATAATAAACTTTTCGTTAAAGTTGACTCGCCGATCTGGCGCAATGAGCTTAACTTCGGCAAGGAAGAAATAAGAAAAAAAATTAACAAGCAGCTAAAAGACGCGCAAATTAAGGAGATTGTCTTACGGTAAGTGAAATAAAAATTACAGACGCTTCGGCTGATTACAGAGCCGAGAAAATTACAGTACTCAAAGGGCTGGATGCCGTTAGGAAACGACCAGCCATGTATATTGGTGATACCAGTAAACGCGGTTTACACCATCTCGTCTTTGAAGTCATAGATAACTCTATAGACGAGGCCCTGGCCGGCTACTGTACGAAAATTATTGTGACCATCCATCAAGATGATTCGATCAGTGTTTTGGATAATGGTCGCGGCATACCGGTTGATATTCATAAAGAGGAGAAAAAGTCGGCTCTCGAAGTCGTGATGACAATATTGCACGCCGGCGGCAAGTTCGACAAGGGTTCCTACAAAGTATCCGGCGGCTTGCACGGTGTCGGCGTTTCGGTCGTAAATGCGCTTTCAGAATGGATGAAAGTTGAGGTTTATCGAGACGGAAAAATATACTCTCAGAGCTATAAACGAGGCATTCCCACCAATAAAGTTGAGGAAACCGGAAAGACTAAAAGTCGCGGTACCCTTACCCGGTTTTTAGCCGATACAGAAATTTTTAAAAAAGTTGAATATGAATACGAAATATTGGAACACCGCTGTCGCGAATTAGCCTTTCTCAATCGTAACCTTGAAATCGTATTATTCGACGAACGCGATCAAAACCAAGACACTTTTCATTACAAAGGCGGTCTATCGGAATTTGTATCGTATTTAGATGAAACCCGACCCTCCATAATAGACAAACCTTTGTCTGCCGAAAAGGAACAGGACGGCGTTTTTATTGAATATGCAATGCAATATAACACCTCATACAACGAGAACATTTTCACGTTTGTTAACAATATCAACACGGTTGAGGGCGGAACCCACCTGGTGGGTTTCAAAACCGCAGTAACGCGAACCTTAAATAACTATGCTCAAAAGAACAACCTTTTTAAAAAAGAGTCTTTTCAATTATCCGGTGAGGATGTTCGCGAAGGCCTGACCGCCGTCATCAGCGTTAAGGTTCCCGAACCGCAATTTGAAGGACAAACCAAGACCAAGCTGGGCAATTCGGAGGTCAAGGGAATCGTCGATTCTGTAGTTTCGGAAAGCCTAGCCGAATATTTAGAGCGCAATCCGACTCAAGGTCGTCGTATAATCGATAAAAGCCTGAATGCGGCTCGTTCCCGCGAAGCCGCCCGGAAAGCTCGTGAACTGACCCGCCGCAAGAGCGCGCTCGATATTGGCAATCTGCCCGGCAAGCTGGCCGACTGTTCGACCAAAGATCCGAGTCTGTGCGAGTTATATTTGGTTGAGGGCGATTCGGCTGGCGGTAGCGCCAAACAAGGTCGCGACCGGCGCTATCAGGCCATTTTACCACTGCGCGGTAAAATTATTAATGTCGAAAAAGCGCGTATTGATAAGGTTTTGGGCAACGAAGAAATCCGCACAATTATTACGGCTCTCGGAACTGGCTTTGGCGATGAGGAATTTGATATTGAGAAACTGCGCTATAGTAAAATCATAATCATGACCGATGCGGATGTCGATGGTAGCCATATCCGCACTCTGCTATTGACATTTTTTTTCCGCTATTTGCCAAAATTAGCAGAAGAGGGGCATGTCTATATCGCCCAGCCGCCGCTCTACAAGGTCACTTATAAAAAGCAGGAAAATTACGCCTATGATGACGAGGAACTCGAAATACTAACCAAGCGATTTTCAAAGGATGGTGCGGCTAAAATTGATATTCAACGCTATAAAGGGCTTGGCGAAATGAATCCCGAGCAATTATGGAGCACAACAATGAATCCCGAAACCCGGACCCTGATGAAAATTACCATCGAGGAAGCCGCCGCGGCCGATCGAACTTTTTCGATCTTAATGGGGGGCGATGTAGAACCGCGTCGTCAGTTTATTCAAAAAAACGCTAAATATGTAAAGAACCTGGATATATAAACAATGGCATCACAAGTAAATATAGAATTTCAAAGAGACAAAATAGTACCCATCAATATCGATGAGGAAATGCGCAATTCCTATCTCGATTATTCAATGTCGGTGATCGTTGCGCGCGCCCTGCCCGACGTGCGTGATGGTTTAAAACCGGTCCATCGCCGCATTCTGTATGGAATGTCGGATCTGGGGCTGGCCTTTAATCGTCCGACCAAGAAATGCGCACGTATCGTCGGTGAGGTCTTGGGTAAATATCATCCGCATGGCGATTCGGCAGTGTATGATGCTCTGGTACGGATGGCCCAGCCCTTTTCGATGCGCTATCCGCTGGTTGACGGACAGGGCAACTTCGGCTCGCTGGATGGCGACAGTGCCGCGGCCATGCGTTATACCGAAGCCCGCATGAATCGCATTTCATCGGAGTTGTTGCGCGATATTGACAAGGAGACCGTCCTCTTCGTTCCGAATTTCGACGAATCTCTGGAAGAGCCAAGCGTCTTGCCGGCCGCCATACCGGTAATTTTGATCAATGGTTCAAGCGGCATTGCAGTTGGCATGGCAACCAATATCCCGCCGCATAACCTGGTAGAAGTCTGCGATGCGGCTATTTACCTGGTCGATCACCCGGAAGCGACAGTCGATGAATTAATGCAGTATGTTCCGGGACCGGATTTCCCAACCGGCGCTTTCATACTTGGCAAGGGTGAAATACGGAAAGCCTATGAAACCGGTCGGGGCGTGATAAGAATGCGCGCCCAGGCGTTTGTCGAAACCAGTAAGTCCGGCAAGGAAAGCATCATCATCACTGAAATTCCCTATCAGGTGAACAAATCCAATTTAATCGAAAAAGTCGCCAACCTGGTACGCGAAAAAGTTATAGATGGCATTACAGATTTAAGGGATGAATCTGACAAGGATGGCATCCGGATTGTCATTGAATTGCGGCGCGATGCCTACGCCGAGGTTATCCTTAATCAGCTCTACAGCCACACCCAACTGCAGGAAAGTTTTGGTATAAATATGTTGGCGCTGGTAAACGGTGTGCCGCGACAGTTGTCTTTGAGAGAAACCCTG
>JALOAB010000165.1 GCA_023229045.1 Fidelibacterota bacterium | reverse complement strand
TTGTCAGATTAATGTTGATACGTCCGCGCGGCTGTTGAATGGCAACCGAATCTTCTCCGAGAATAATAGTCAGGAGAAATGGCGAACTGGTCATGCCTTTTATGACTAAAGGGGCTTCCCTATTTTCACGTTTTTCACATGAGATGGTCAGCAGATTATTACCGAATTTTAAATTCCGGATGCCGTGTTTATTCAATAGCCAGGGGCGCCAGAACAATCGATCGTTCGGCGCATCTACGATAAATCCCAGCACCTCTTCAATCAGCATCGCTACCGGTCCGTGTCCCGAAGTCGGGATATAATTAGGGCGACTGAGAAAGCGCGTATCCCAGCGCGTTCCGGGAACATCATCTTCCGATGAATAGAGTTCCCAGACCGTGTTGTGGCAATTTGCGTGGTACTTCTCATCGAGTAAAGTCGTATCGGTTATATAACTCTCAAAAACCTTTTCCATATTGATAATATGATTCCAGGCGGCGGTCGTGGCAAATTCATATTCGCCATATTTTTTCAAGCCTTGAATAATCATGTAATTTTCAGAGCTCCACACGCCACCGCGCCAGTAGGCGCCACCGCTTTTAAAATCATCCTCGTCGGCGGCCAGGGTTGGGAAAAGATGATGCCGGCTAAATTCATCACTATCCGTCAGATGTTTGATAAGTTCCTGTGCCTCTTCGCGAGTTGGAATTCCCGCTATCAAAGTCCAATATCCGGCGGTTGTTTTTATTCTGATTGATTGACCGGCGCTGGTCTGGTCATAATAAAATGAATCGTCGCTATCCCATAGTTTTTGGCGTATTTGTTCAGCGATTTCCTGGTAGCGACCTTGATAATATTCTGCCCGCGAATTTTCGTTGATTATGGTGGCAATCTCAGCCAAATGCCCGGCAAAAAAGGCCATTTGAGAAGACATATCTACCCATGCTCCCAGATCATTGACATTGCGCGACGAATTAATCATTTGAGAACCGTTGGCGGTGTTATAATAAAGCGGATAGGCTTCACCTCTGGCGCGGCAGAAATTGTCCAGCCAGCTGAAGTACTTTTCCCAGACCGGAAAATATTTCGCCAGCCGGCTCTTATCGCCGGTCAAACGGTAATATTTTAATTCCGGCCAGGTAAATAGCGGCGGATTGATCATTGGTTCATAAATGCCGGGAGTATGTAAATATTCGCCGGTTAAGGAATTATAAACCCGTGAAATGAATCCGTCGGTGCGCTGACCGCGGTAAAAATTATCCAGGGATTGCATTACCGGAAATTGTGAACTGCCGTAAACTCCAAAGAGAGCTGTCTGGATGATTGAATACTGATGGATCAACAAGTCATCTTCACAATTGATATAACGCCAGCTAAAACCATTCTCGCGCGTGCGCCATTTAACATCCTGCGCCATGATCTGCCAGACTTTCCAGTACATTTGCTCGATTCCCCGGTAATCCGGTAAAATTGGTTGCGGGATCTGATAGCGATATAGATCGGAACAACTATTTAAACTGATTAAGAGAATCAGAACGACGGCGAGACTCGTTTTCAACGCGGTGACGGCGGAGTCCCTTTCAACATATTTTCTTCCTGCCATAAGTCCTTGAGCGGTTCATTCAGGTAATTCGTATAAGTTTCGCGGGCTTTGTCTGTCAAGCCGGCACCGGCATAGGCTTTCGCCAGCACCAAACGATAACGTTTGATATCCGGATTGTATAGAACTGCCGTTTCCAGATATTTGACGGCGTTGTGAAAATCTTTATTTTGCATATATAATTTGCCATGGTAATAATATGTCTGAGGATGTTCGGGTTGGAGATCCATCAGGCGCTCCGAATATTTGAGAGCGGCTTTAATGTTACCCTGCCGTCTTTTGACTTCGGCCATGATATAGAGTGCGTCGCAGTTATCGCGATCCAGATTCAGGATCGCTTTTACATAGTAAATTGCCTGATCCGCCTCGTTCAGGTAGAATACATTGAGTCGGGCAAGCGACATAAGCGTAGATAAGCGATAATCGCGATTGAGCGCCTTACGGTAATGAGTAACGGCATTCTGATAATGCCCCTGTTGAAATTCGAGGAACCCCCAGGCTTCCAGAGTATGCGCTGAGCGTGGCGCGATTTTCGAGAGTTTCTCGCAAGCCTGAGCGCTTTCGATAAAATAGCCTTCCTGAGTCAAGAGTAGGACCAGTAGTTTGAGATGAAACGGATCCTGCGTAATCGAAATAGCCTGGCGGGCAACCTCGATGGCCATCTCTTTCGACCCGCTCTCATATAACAACGAGGAATAAAACACCTGAACGTCAGCCCGAATTGGATAGCGGCGGGCTAATTCCTGCAGGCTCTTCAGAGCCGCTGGTCGCTGATTCAGACGATCGGCGGCTTCCAGCAGGATTGATAAGGCTTCTTCCTCTTTTGTAACATCGTACAATCTGGTACAAATCTTATTTATCCAGTCCCAGTCCTGGCTGTATTGTTGTAGATATAGAGCGTAATCGTGTAAAAAAATCTCCAGTGAATCATTCAGGAGAAAAGCTTCGGTGTATAATTTCCCGGCCGCTAAATAATCTTTATTTTGCCGGGCTACCCAGGCTCGTCCCCAGATGCCGTAAAATTTCTCTCCTTTTTCAATCGCGCTGAGATAGTGTTGATCGGATAAGGAATTCTTCCCTTTATTAAAATATCTCTCCGCACTTTTAAATGTTGATCGGGTGTCTTTCAGGATTATCTTCTTGATCTGCCGGTATTGCAGTCCATCCGGCAGTTTCTGCGAGTTTCTGGCCGCGAACGCCCCGCTCACTGCAAACAAGCCAACGATCAAGCTGATAACACCTTTTCTCACGGCGGAAAATATGCCGAATTTCAGAGCAATTTCCAAGTTAAAATAATCACCCGCCGATTCAATGTCCCTGAATGCTAACCTATTTGGTAATTCTGTCAACCGTTCGTGCCATTGATTGACACATAGATATACTTTTGAATAATCCAGCTGTATGATTAATTTCGGCGTGAATTTCGCCGCCGGAAATTGCGGCTAAGAGATTCGGCAAAATTGAATTGAATGCATCTTAAACCGCATCCTATATGAAAGTAATCACTAATTGGCAAAAGTCTCTGAAAGTAGCGTTCCGATTATGCCGACTGAAATTTACCGAAAAAATATTATAAGGGTTTATCTTGATAATGGAAACTAGTTTTTTCGATACTTCATTTTACCAATGGGTAGTCATCCCATTCCTGATTTTTATCGCCCGGATAACGGATGTTTCTATCGGTACTATTCGTATTATCCAGGTGTCAAAGGGCAATAAACTCATCGCTTCCGTCCTGGGTTTTTTTGAAGTTTCGATCTGGCTACTGGCCATTTCACAGGTCATGCAACAGGGATTGAATAACTTCGCCAGCTTCTTTGCCTACGGTTTAGGCTTTGCTTCCGGCAATTACATCGGTATTATAATCGAGGAAAAACTAGCTCTCGGCTTGCAGGCTATCCGGATAATCAGTCCGGAAACAGTAGATGTATTGACAATGACTTTACGCGACGAGGGATTCGGTGTCACGGTAATCGATGCTAAAGGCGCCAAAGGTCAGGTTCATATCATCTATTCGATCGTCCAACGTAAAAATGTCAATGAAGTCATCCGGATTGCCCGTGAGATTTCACCGGACGTTTTCATTTCGATCCAGGATATTCGCTCGGTAAATGCCGGCTTCTTCTCTGAAAAAAGCCAGAGCTTCAAATGGCGTCGCTGGAATAAAAAGAAATAGTCATAATCTGATCTGGCAATAATACATTTTGGAGCATTATTAAAGTGAAATTCTACCGCCAACCGCTTTTTATCGCTTATCTGATCGGAGCTATCTTACTGGGAATCGATTTTCTGACCAAGGGTATCGCCAATCTGAATCTACCATTCCAGGAAAGCGTTGACACTTCCCTGCCCTTTTTATCGTGGTTTCTTACTCATAACACCGGTTACCATTTCATCTTCGGCTCGATTTCCAACCAGAGAATCTGGGCCTGGCTGGGAATAGTGCTGGTTGTGATTTTGGGAATTTCACTATCACGTAATCTTCTCAAGGAAAAGAGTTCCCGCTTTAACCGTATCATCCTCACAGCGATTCTCAGTCTGATCATCGGCGCGGCTGGTAATGTTATTGAAGTGTTGATAAAAGGGCGCGCTACCGATTTTTTCGTCTTTCACCCTTTTCCCTGGCCGAGCAATCTCTGCGACCAGTACATCAATGCCATTATCTATATCATGTTACCGATCACGATCATCAAATCGATCATCGACTGGCGGCAAAGTAAAAAGATTCCGACACGGAGTGACACAGAGTAAGCATTAATAGCAAAGATTTGATGGAAAGACCCTGCCTGAATGATAAAAACGAATACCCGGATGACTCCGCCCTGAAGCGTCATCTCGGAGTGATCAAACCGGTTTGGGATAAATTCACCGGATTATTCGACCGGGATTATCCGGGCATTACCGGCGAATGGCGTTACTATAACGATGGTAAAAACTGGCTCTTTAAAGTAACCAATAAAAAAGGAACGATCTGCTGGGTTTCGGTCTGGAATGGTATGTTTAAAGTCTCTTTCTATTTCGGCGATAAAGCCGAGAATTTGATTGCCGATAGCGAGATTGACGATGCATATAAACAACAATTCATCAATGGTAAGAAATATGGAAAAATCAGAGCGGTTACCGTGGATGTAAAAAAGGTCGTCGACCTTGTTCCCGTCAAACTGCTAACGGAAATTAAAACAAAGCTGAAATAAGGCGGAAAATGCTGATCAAAGATATCAAATACTGTCAGGAAATTATCGCTAACGATAATACCATTCTACGCGAAATTTTGAAACCGGACGAACCGCGAATAAATATCCGTTATAGTCTGGCGCATGCGACGCTCAAACCTGGTCAGATATCACTGCCGCACCGGTTGACCTCTTCCGAGGTTTACTATATCTTCGAGGGTCAAGGGCTGATGTTCATTGATACTGAAAAATCGGTGGTTTCTCCAGGACAGTTGGTTTATATTCCACCCAATTCGATCCAGCGTATTAAAAACACCGGAAACTCCGATCTGAAATTTCTCTGCATTGTCGATCCGCCGTGGTGCGCGGAAAATGAAGAAATCCTGTAATATTTTCCGGGTAAAGCGACACGGAGATTCACAGAGGTAACGCTGAGTTACACGGAGATTTCTTTTAATAGGATTGACCCGACGCCTC
>JALOAB010000164.1 GCA_023229045.1 Fidelibacterota bacterium | reverse complement strand
CCAGCAACAGTTCCTTGAACTCGCTGTAAGCGCTGGAAATTGTGCGGGAAAGAATTGGGCGTTCCAGGAATTTTGCCAGGCGGTCGGGAATAGTTATCGGTCGGCCGATGACCGGCTCGACAGTTTCGCCGAACTTGGCTGGGTGGGCAGTTTCCAGAAAAATACCAGTCTCGATTTCCGGGTAACGGGCGAGATAGTTTTGAATTCCCAGGTAGCCGACCGCGCCATGCGGGTCGAGAATATATCCGTAACTCTGATAAACTGTGGCTATCGCGGCGCGGGTTTCGTCATCACTAAAATAATAGCCGGTCAGATCGCCGCGCATTTTTTCCACCGAATTATCGTAGAGCGCCAGCATACGGGCGAAGTTGCTGGGATTGCCGACGTCCATGGCGTTGGAAATGGTTTGAATGGAAGCGCGCGGCTCGAAATCGCCGCTTTTCAGGTAATCGGGGACAACGTGATTGATATTGGTGGCGGCAACGAAGCGCGCGACCGGCAGGCCCATTTTCTTCGCAATCAATCCGGCGGTCAGGTTGCCGAAATTGCCGCTGGGCACGCAGACCGCGATCTTTTTATGAAGGAAATCAGGGATTTGCCGGATGGCATTGAAATAGTAGAAAGTCTGCGGAATCAGGCGGGCAATATTGATCGAATTAGCCGAGCTGACCGTCAGTGTTTTTTGGATATC
Source organism: Fidelibacterota bacterium (assembly GCA_023229045.1). Lineage (GTDB taxonomy): Bacteria > Fidelibacterota > UBA2242 > UBA2242 > UBA2242 > JAGNGI01. Next base: position 4,548 of record JALOAB010000164.1, on the reverse strand, counting down.
CGGATCGATTAAGGCGGCTTTCACGAGGCGCTGGCAGTCGTCAAAAGTGCCGTTGACTTTCAGAGCCATTATATTTTCATTTAAAGTCGCGATCTGTTTCTCCTGGATCAGGCTGATCTTGCCAGCCGGATAAAGCACAATGACGTTGATGCCGGGCACCCGGAAAAAACCATTGGCGACGGCACTGCCGGTATCACCCGAAGTCGCGACTAAAATATTAAGATGGCGGTCATTGCCGCGATTGAAATAAGCCATCAGACGCGACATGAAGCGCGCCCCGACGTCCTTGAAAGCCAGGGTCGGCCCATGGTAAAGTTCGAGCGCTTTAATTTTTTCAGTAATGTTGATCAGCGGTGTATCGAAATCAAGAGCATCCACGATGATATTTTGCAGGATTTCCGCCGGCACATCGTCGCCGAGTAGAGTCTTGGCTATTTCAACAGACAGCGCCTGAAAAGTCATTTCCGGTAAATTGCGTAAGAATTTATCCGGCATAACCGGCAGAGACTCCGGCAGGTAAAGTCCACCAACCGGCGGCATGCCTTTCAGGACGGCTTCTTGCAAGGTAACTCTATGGGAGCTGTCTTGAGTGCTGAAATATAGCAAATCCTTATCCTTCCCGGGCGATAATCTGCGGTCCGACCGTGTTAATTTTAGAAATATAAACCTGGTTGGCGATGCCGTGATCGCTTAAGACGATCTGCATAGCCTGGCCAATTTTCTGGGCTTCGAACGCCGATTGCGAAAGCGCGAAAACCGACGGTCCCGAACCGGAAATACTGCATCCGAGCGCGCCACTTTCAATAGCGGCTTGTTTCATTTTATAAAAATGAGGTATCAATCGCGCCCGCTGAGGTTCGATAACATAATCATTCAAAGAGCGACTGATGAGTGCAAAATCGCTTCGGAATAGCCCGGCTACCAATCCGGCGGTATTTGCCCACTGCCGGACAGCATGTTTCAGCGGGACGTTTGGCGAGAGGACATTGCGGGCGTCGGCGGTGCGCACTTCGACTTGCGGATGGATAATCGTACAATGAAGAGCAGTCGGCACCGGCAGATCCACAATGTCCGGCAGTTCGTTCTCCTTAAATGTCAGACCACTATCGGATGGATGAATCAACACGAAGCCGCCAAAAAGCGCAGGAGCGACATTATCAGCATGGGCTGATCCGCAGGCTAATTTCTCCGCTTGCAGGGCAATACCAAGCAATTCATGTTTGGTCAGCCTATTTCCGAATAGAGTATTGATGGCGACGAGCACCGCAATAGCGCTGGCGGCACTCGAACCCAAGCCACTGCTGAGTGGCATTTTTTTATGCAGTTCAATGGCGACGCCGCGATCGGATTGAATGGTTTCAAGATAGCGAATAGCCGCGAAGCCGGCGGTATTTTTCGCGGCGGATTTCGGCAACTTGCCGCCATCGCCGGTGATACTGGTAATTTCTACAACAGGCTTGTCACAGAGAGTGACTTTTGCGACATCGCCCGGTTCGTGGACGGCGAATCCGAAAATATCGAATCCGCAGGCGACATTTGCTACGGTAGCGGGGGCGAAAACGGTGACCGACTTCATCAGAAACTCTTACTTTTCATAACAGCGTTGGCGATTTTAAAAATATCCGCCATGACTCCGGCGGCGGTTACTTCGGCTCCGGCTCCGGCGCCTTTAATAACCAGTGGATTCTCAGAGTAACGGGTGGTAGTGAATGCGATGATATTATCACTGCCACTCAGTGAGTAGAATGGGTGGTTTTTATCGATGCTTTGTAATTTCAGAGCCGTCTTTTCATTTTCATAAATGGCAATATAGCGTAATACTTTGCCTTCTGAATGCGCCCGGTTCAGTAATTTATCGAAATATTCGTTGGACTTTTCGAGTTCTACGAAAAACGCCTCGACCGACGGAGCTGTCAGGCAATTTTGGGGTAAAAGCGGCTCAATCTGAATGTCGGAAAGTTCAACCTGAATGCCAATTTCGCGCGCCAGGATTAATACTTTGCGGGCGAAGTCGAGCCCACTGAGATCGTCGCGCGGGTCGGGCTCGGTAAAACCTTTGGCTTTAGCTTCACGCACGACGTCGCTGAATTTTTTACGTGATACGAAGTTATTGAGAATATAACTAATTGTGCCGGAAAGAATCGCCTCGATGCGGAGAATTCGGTCGCCGGAGTTGATCATGTCGCGCAGAGTGCTGATGATCGGCAGGGCCGCGCCGGCATTGGTCTCGTACAGAAAGTGGACGTGTTTACTTTTGGCAAGTTCGCGGAATTTCAGATACTGGGCATATGGACCGGTGTTGCCGATTTTATTGGCGGTGACGATCGAAGTCCGTCCGGCTAAAAGATGTTCATAGTGATTGACGATTTCCTTACTGGCAGTACAGTCGATGAAGACATTATTATCGAGGTTCAATGTCTTGATTTCGTGCAGAAGCGCCGGCATATCACTTTTTACCGTGCAATCGCTCAGGCGTTGCCGCCAATCATTAAGATCGATGCCGTCTCTGTCAATCAGCATTTTGCGACTATTTGCCAGTCCGACAACTTTCAAGTCCAGGGCGTACTTTTCCAGCAGATTTTCATAATTAGTTTTAATCTGTTCGATGAGCGCCGAGCCAATTTGTCCGACGCCAAAAAGGAAAAGATTCATTTTGGTCTTTTTTGCGAAGAATGCGTCATGGATCGCATTAAGCGCCTGGATTTCGTCTTTCTGGTCGATCACAATCGAGATATTCAACTCCGAGGAACCCTGCGCAATCGCGATGACGTTGATGGCTTTTTCACCCAGCGCACTAAAAAGGCGACCGGCTAATCCGGTGGTTTTACGCATGCGTTCGCCGACGGCGGCGATGATAGCCAGATTGTCTTCAACCAGAACCTGATCGACCAGGCGTAATTCTATTTCCATTGCAAATTCTTCTTCGATCGCTTTTTTAGCCTTGGCGATGGATTCCTGTGAAATGGCGACACAGATCGAATGTTCCGACGAGGCTTGCGAAATCAGAATAACATTGGCATTGACGCGCGCCAGGGCGCCGAACAGACGCGATGCGACGCCGCTAACCCCGACCATGCCACTGCCCTCGATAGTCAATAGCGCAATGTTACGAATTGAAGTAATACCCTTGACGTAACCGTTACCCGCGGGATTTTGCTTGACAACAGTGCCGGGAAAATCCGGATTGAAGGTGTTCAATATCCTTACCGGTATTTGTTTATCGATGACCGGTTGGATAGTCGGCGGAAAGAGCACTTTTGCGCCAAAATGGCTGAGTTCGGCGGCTTCTTCATAACTGAGTTCGTGCAGGGAAAAAGCTTCTTTTACCCTGGACGGATCCGCCGACATAAAACCATTGACGTCTTTCCAAATCTGTATTTCCTCGGCATCCAAAGCCGCCCCGATCGTGGAAGCCGTCAGATCCGAGCCGCCGTGCCCTAAAGTGGTCGTGACTCCATCTTCAGTAGCCGCAATAAAACCGGTTACAACCGGTATCCCGGTATAATCTTTAAAAAATGCTTGTATTTTGGGGGTGGTAAGATCATGAATAATTCGCGCCGCTCCAAAATAATTATCAGTTATTAAAAATTGCCGGGCATCAACGTAAAAAGTCGGCTGACCGATAGATTCACCATAAGCGGCAATGATCGTGCACGCCAATCGTTCGCCAAAACTCAGGATCAAATCGAACGATTGTCCGGAGAGTTCTTTCAGGAGATAAACGCCGTGCGCGATTTCATCCAATTCGGCTAAAATAGTTTCGATATTTTCAACAACGGTTTCCTGCTTTTCCGGCGATATTAGATTTTCAGCGAACTTAATATGGCGTTGGCGTAAATCGTTGAGTACAGCTTTATAGTCGATGTCCTTTTTAGCGGCCAGTCGGCTTATTTCCTTCAACTGATCGGTGACTCCGTTCAACGCCGAAAAGACCGTGATGACATCGGAGCCGTTTTGGATTTCGCTGGTCAGGATCCGGAAAATGGGTTTGAAATTTTCCGCCTTACCGATCGAAGTTCCGCCGAATTTTAAAATTTTCATAGAATGACTTTCTATCTGATTATCAGTTTATCAATTTTAATGTCGGAAAATACGATTTTTTCATGAACATACAAAGCCCTAGAGAGAGGTTTGTTTTAACCACGAATGAACGCGAATTATTTTCTGCCCGAGTTTTATGGATTAGCGGACAAGGCGGGGAGGTTGGAGATTTAAAAATTCAAATTTTACATTTCAAATCGGCGAATAGGGGGATTCGGATTGCGCCAAAAACATTGGCGCACACAACCGGCAGGTTGTGGATAGGTACTTTCCTCGCTGCGCTCGGAAACGCTCCAAAGGAGTTCCGACGGAACATTAACGCTGTTAATGCAATCCGCTGCCTGGTATTAACTTGACCTACTAAAGGTCGGGATTGTGTTTGTTACTCTATGCTAATAGACAGAAGTGACTTAATACCAGTGCCATTTCTGCTTGTGTCATTGCTCCGGCATTGACACGCGATTAGTTTCCGGTTGTTTCCTTAAAAAAAATGTCATATAATCAAAC
>JALOAB010000163.1 GCA_023229045.1 Fidelibacterota bacterium | reverse complement strand
CGAAAAACTGGAGAAACTTTATCGGTCAGCGCTCGCGTTTATGGAGGTGGTCGGGCTTTGTATCGGCACCCGTCCGGATTGCGTTTCGGAAGAAATTTTGGAATTGCTAGCTCAGCTTAATCGCGAGAAATACGTTTCCATCGAATTCGGCATCGAATCGATTTACGACAAAACCCTGGAATGGGCCCACCGCGGGCACGATTTTGCACAAACAAAAAAGGCAATTGCGGCGGCGAAAGCCCACGGTTTGCATGTCGCCGGGCATCTGATTCTGGGATTCCCAACCGAGACGCACGACAAGATTCTGGCTACTCCAGCCATTTTGAACGAACTCGGAATCGACGCGCTCAAGATTCATCACCTGCACATCGTTAAAAACACGCCACTGGCTGAATATTACGCGGAAAATCCCTTTCCGCTCTTTTCCGAAACGGAATGGATCGTGCTCGCCACCGACTTCCTGGAACGTCTGCGCCCGGAAATTGCCATTCAGCGCCTGTGCGGCGAAGCCAAACCCGGCACGCTGATCGCGCCGCAATGGAATCTCTCGAAAAATGAGATTATTATCGGCATCCGGAACGAACTGATGCGTCGCGGCACCTGGCAGGGCTTTTTAGTCGGAAAAAACGAATCGAATGATAACCAAATTTAAATGTAAAAAGCGCTTGATTGATGTAACTGAATGAGGCAAATTAGAGGGTGGAAAAAGGTGAATTGAAATTGGGTGAAATGGAAACACTATTTAAGAATAAAGAAAAATTTTATTCTCTAAAAGACGCCAGTCGGTGGGCGAGTAATTATCTAAAGAAAAATGTGACGGAATCCAATATTGCTTATTTAGTTAACTACGGAAGAATCAATAAAGCTAAAAATAATGGCTCCATATCAGTGGATATTTCTGAGTTAAAAAACTACTATGACTCGTTTTTTGGTAAGCGTGAGATTCATTGGAAAAATCAACTCGGCGAAGACTTAAATTGGCATCTGAGTTTTGACTTCCTAAAAGAAGCCGATACAACGAAGCACGTTCATAGACTTCATCCGTATAAGGGGAAATTCATTCCACAGTTGGTGGAATACTTTTTAGACAATCATACTGATGAATTCAAAAAGGAAGTGTTTTTCCATAAAGGTGACATAATTCTTGACCCTTTCTGCGGAAGTGGAACAGCTTTAGTCCAGTCAAATGAACTTGGAATGCATGCGGTTGGGATTGATATTTCTGCTTTCAACGCATTGATAAGCAATGTGAAAATCGGAAAGTATGATTTGTTTGCTCTCCAAGAAGAGGTAACAAAAATCACACGCTTGCTTCGCGCATTTAATTCAAAAAGAAATATTCTTCAGTTCGATGCCGAACTGACCGAAATATTGTCCTCATTCGACAATGAGTTTTTTCCGTCTCCTGAATACAAGCAGAAGGTTCGACAGAACTTTATCGATGAGAATTCGTATGGGCGTGAAAAGTCCAATGAATTTTTGAAGACTTACTGGAAATTGGTCCAAAAATACGGTATCGCTTTAAAACAATCATCCGATGGCAATTTCCTTGAAAAGTGGTATCTACGGCCGATCCGGGACGAAATTGATTTTGCTTTCGCCCAAATTAAATCAATTCAAAATGTCGATATAAAAAAAGCGATCAGTATCATTTTCAGCAGGACAATCCGTTCTTGCCGCGCGACGACTCATGCAGATTTGGCAACATTAATTGAACCTGTAACTACGACATACTACTGCGCCAAGCACGGAAAAATCTGCAAACCTCTTTTTACAATTCTCAATTGGTGGGAAAGATATAGTAAAGACACTATTGTCAGGTTATCAACTTTTAATAAGTTGAGAACTGAAACTTTTCAACACTGTCTCGTCGGCGATTCCAGAGTAATTGATATTGTCGGAAAACTTGAAAACAAATGCCCGGATTTAGCAAGTCTTGTAAAGAATAAAAAAATTGATGGCATTTTTTCAAGTCCGCCTTATGTCGGTCTTATCGATTATCACGAACAACATGCTTACGCATATGATTTGTTCGGATTCGAGAGAAATGATGAGTCGGAGATTGGCCCTCTTTATAAAGGAAATGGAAAAGAAGCGCGGGAATCTTACGTTCAAGGTATTTCCGATGCTTTAATCAACTGTAAAAAATTTCTGAAACCAGACTTTAATGTTTTCCTTGTAGCTAATGATAAGCATAATTTATATCCGGTGATCGCGGAGAAATCTGGAATGGAGATCGTCAATCGCTTTCGACGACCGGTGTTAAACCGGTCTGAAAAAGATAAAGGAGCGTATTCGGAAATTATTTTTCAAATGAAAGGTTTGGAATAAATAAAATTTAAATGGAGGCGAACTTTGCCACTATCAGTAGAAAAAATTAATTCCATTGAAAATATTCTGAGAAATAATCTCAGACATAGATTTCAGAATTATAATCCTGAACCAGCTTCAATGCCTTTCCATACAAGATTACTTGGTAAAGACAGGTTGGCATTATATTCTTTTATACATTCCCTAAATACAAATTTTGGAACGAGTATATTTGAACCAGTCGCATTAGCACTTGCATCAACAAATTTCGCAAGTGCTAGTTCACAACAGACGGCGGGATCACAAATTTCATCAGAGGCACAAAAAGTAATTCAGAATATCATGGATGGCTTGGCAACAGCTACTTTGTCCCCAAACAAACCGGACGAAATCAAAGCAATCAGAGCGGTTTGTAGACAAGGAGAAATGAAAACCGTCAAGCCCACTAAGGTTGATATTAAACTTGTTGATCATAATGGAACGATCTATTTCTTTGATTTGAAGACAGCTAAACCCAACGCTGGTGGATTTAAAGAATTTAAAAGAACACTTTTAGAATGGATTGCAGCTGTACTTGCCTCAAATCCAGAAGCAGACGTTCAGTCATTTATTGCAATTCCTTATAATCCGTATGAACCAAAACCATATAGCCGCTGGACGATGAGGGGAATGCTTGATCTCCAAGAAGAATTAAAAGTAGCTGACGAGTTTTGGAATTTTTTAGGCAGTGATGGATCTTATGAACAATTATTAGATTGTTTTGAACGAGTCGGTATTGAATTGCGTCCCGAAATAGATCAGTATTTCAACAGATATATTCAGGAGAAATAAATGAGAAGCAAAAATATTATTTTCTCTATTGACATTTCGGACATTCAAAATGTTGCCGAACAAGAACTCGAAAGAAGTTTAACACAGGAAGAAATAGAACTTGTTAAGGAGACAGCACTTTCCGATGATTATTTCGGATGGTATGACGGAATTGTTCGTATTTTTCAAAGATTGCAACTTACCTAATTATATAATGACAAATAAAATTATAAGCGAAAAATCTGATATTTCTACTGTTATTTTCACCCGCCTCTCCGCCGCCTATCCGGCGGCGCACTGCGCCCTGAAACATACCAATCCGCGCGAACTATTGATTGCGACGATTCTCTCAGCCCAGTGCACCGATAAGCGCGTCAATATGGTTACTCCGGGCTTGTTCAGGAAATATCCGAATGCGCAGGCTTTTGCCGATGCTGACCTTGAGGAATTGAAGAACGACATCCGCTCGACCGGCTTTTTCAACAACAAGGCCAAAGCCATCAAAGGCGCCATGCAGTCGGTGGTCGAAAAATTCAGTGGTGAAGTGCCCGGAACCATGGAAGAACTCCGGCAACTCGAAGGCGTCGGCCGCAAAACCGCCAACGTCGTGCTTGGCGACGCCTTCGGCGTACCGGGCGTCGTGGTCGATACGCATGTCAAACGCCTGGCGAATTTACTTGGATTGACAAAAAACAGCGATCCGGAGAAAATCGAGCGGGATCTGATGCGGCAATTTCCCCGTGAGCAATGGACGATGCTCGGCCACCTACTGATTGAGCATGGCCGGCAAATTTGCATCGCCCGTCGTCCGCAATGCGGGAAATGCGTCCTGAATGATATTTGTCCTTCGGCGAAAAGTGCCAAATGACATATCCATCCCAAATGTCGGATTCCGTATTTAATAATATCCGTGATATTTTAGAGAATGCCCGATCCAGGGTCTACCAGTCCGTCAATTTTATCATGGTCGAAGCCTACTGGAATATCGGACGGATTATAGTTGAAGTAGAGCAAAAAGGTAAAGGAAGAGCAGAATTTGGGCAGAGCTTGATTACTGAACTTTCTAAAAGACTAACCAACGAATATGGCAGAGGTTTTGATCCGTCAAATCTGAGATATATGCGTTTGTTTTACATTCGGTTTCCAATTTATGACGCAGTGCGTCACAAATTAACTGGCGAGCCTGGCGAAAAGAAATTACCGTTATCTGATTTACGCAAGTTTTTATGCCCGGAACTGAGCTGGACGCATTATCGCTTATTATTAAGAATCGAAAACCCCGAAGCGCGTTCCTTTTATATGAACGAGGCCGCCAATAACAGATGGAGCACGCGCGAACTGGATCGGCAGATCAACTCCTTGTTGTTTGAACGCCTCGCTCTTAGCAAAGATAAAGACGGCGTAATGGCACTTGCAAGGAAAGGACAAACTATCCAATCTCCAACCGATCTGATTAAAGATCCCTACGTTTTGGAATTTCTCGGGCTGGGGAGTCACGAAAAAGTAGTCGAGAAAGACCTTGAACAAGCCCTGATTGACCACATTCAAATCTTCCTGCTGGAATTGGGAAAAGGATTTTCTTTTGTGGCTCGTCAACAGCGAATTACCCTGGATGGTGATCATTTTTATATAGATCTTGTTTTTTATAATCGTATAGTGCGTTGTTTTGTGCTGATTGAACTGAAGGTTGGAAAAATAACCCATCAGGACATTGGTCAAATGCAAATGTACGTGAATTATTATCAAAGAACCCAAAAATCGCAAGACGAAAACAATCCAATCGGAATAATTCTTTGCGCCGCAAAAAACGACGCGGTGGTCAGTTTTACTCTCCCTGAAAATCAGAAACAGATTTTCGTTTCCAAGTATTTACGCTATTTCCCTTCTAAAGAAGAACTGCGCCAGGAAATTCTTCGTCAGAAAGAATCATTTGAATTGGAGCGGAAATTACATCGATTAAATCCTGAATAATAATTATACCGAGGTAATATGCAAACTGAAGAAATCATCCGCAACCTGCTGGTCAATATCGGCGAGAATCCCGACCGACCGGAACTGCTGAAAACGCCGGCGCGCGTCGCCAAATTCTGGCAATACGTTTCACAGGGCTACAGGGTTGATGTGTCCGCCATGTTGAAAGAATCGATTATTCACGAGGATTACAACCAGATGATCATCGTAAAGGACATTGATTTTTTCA
>JALOAB010000162.1 GCA_023229045.1 Fidelibacterota bacterium | reverse complement strand
CCTACTGGTTACGCCGCTCCTGCGGCGTAACCAGACCTGCGTCACGATTGACGGATTCTCGCCTCACTTGTTACGCCCGCAGTGTGACCGAGTAGCACCCGTCACGTCGTGGGAACGACGTGACGAGAGGAAGACAGTTAATCAGATCTGCGTCACGAGTAGATTCTCTTGACATTCACCAAGATAATCCGGAAAATATTATATGATACGGACACGCAACAGAGCAACAGAGTCAGAATACCCGATATTTGCAACCAGCACCTGCATTAACTGGTTGCCGCTACTAACGCCTGATGATGCAAAACAAATTCTGGTTGATGTTATTATTAACATTCAAAAAAGGAAGCAATTCAAAATATTTGCATATGTGATCATGCATAACCATTTTCACATTATATATTCATCATCCAATCCAGCTAAGGATATCGGAAATATAAAATCCTTTTCTGCCCGGCAAATAATTCAGTATTACCAAAATATTGGCGCCGTAGATATATTGCGTAAAATGCAAAATGCCCGTCCAAATTACCGAATTGACCGTACCTATAAATTCTGGCAGGAGGGATATCACCCTAAGCAAATAATTAATATGGAGATATTCCAACAAAAAATTGACTATATCCATCTGAATCCGGTCCGGAAAGACTATGTGGATTTACCGGAGAGATGGAAATGGTCGAGCGCGAATCGGGATGGTTTGATTGAAATTGATCCGGTTGAGGATTGACTGTAAAAGACGTGACGTCGCAGGAGCGACGTCACGAGGGTAGAACACTCGTCCGACTGGTTACAATTGACGGATGCCCGCCCCACTTATTACGCCCGCAGTGTGACCGAGTAGCACCCGTCACGTCGTTCCCACGACGTGACGAGAGGAAGACAATTACGCCTGGATCGTCCCATCCGTAATAGTGATGAAATTATCGGTATATTCCTTCGCTCGTGGATCGTGGGTGATCATGATGATCGTATTGCCCTCTTTCCATAAATCGACGAAAAGCTGCATAATCTCGGCGCCCGATTGGGTATCCAGATTTCCGGTGGGTTCATCGGCGAGAATGATATTTGGTGAATTCACTAACGCTCTGGCGATTGCTACGCGCTGTTTTTGACCGCCGGATAACTCATTCGGTCGATGATGCATTCTATCGCTCAGACCGACTTTATTAAGAATAGAAGTCACTTTTTCACGGCGTATTTTGCCGCTAACGCCAGCAAATAACAGGGGCATTTCAACATTTTCATAAGTTGACGCATAGGGCAGGAGGTTGAAGTTCTGAAACACAAATCCGATCTCCTTGTTGCGCAATTCCGATAGGGTATTGTCGTCCATATCTTTTATATTGAGACCATTTAAAGCGTAGTTGCCGGAAGTCGGTTTATCGAGACAACCCATGATATTCATCAAAGTAGATTTCCCTGAGCCCGACGGCCCGATGACGGTCAGGAAATCACCACGCTTAACATGCAGGTCTACATTGCGCAAGGCTTCGACTTCAACTTTTCCAGTATTATAAACTTTACGGATATTTTCCATTTTTATCATAGTTTACCTCCGGTTTTATTCATAATGCAAAGCTTTAATCGGATCAATGGCGGCGGCTTTACGAGCTGGGAAAAAGCCGGATAATAAACCGACCAATCCGAGAATTACACAAGTGCTGATGGCAATTGTCCAGGAAAATTCGGGATTCGATAGAATCTGCATTGCCATGTTTTTACCAAAATCGGCATTATCCTGGGGAATACTTTCAACCAAACGAATAATCGTATAGGCGACTGCGCCGCCGATGAATCCACCAGTCAGATCAATCAGCAAAGCTTCAATAATAAATTGAATCTTGATCAGCGATCTTTTAGCGCCGATAGCGCGTTTAATGCCAATTTCACGGGTGCGTTTTTTAACCGTTATGTACATAATATTTGCTACTCCGATGCTGGCAATAATCAGAGTCATAGCGCCGATCACGCCCAGAAAAATAGTGATTCCGGTAAATGCTTTTCGGGTTTGTTTGGAGCCTTCAATCACATCCCAATAATTAAGAGCATTATTGTCGTCGGGATGATAGCGATATTTACGCGCAAGAACCCGCCGTACCTGTTGATTGACATACTTCGATTTGTCGATGTCGTTGACCTGATAGATGATTCGGTCAACGTAAACATCGCTGAAAATGCCTCTGAAAGTTGAAGCCGGCATGACCGCGGCCTCGGCATCCGGACCGCCATACATACCCATTTGCATTTTTTTCTGCATCACGCCGACGACGGTAAAGGGAATGTTGTTGAGTAAAACAGTTTTTCCGACGGCATCCACATCACCCATAAGTTTTTTCTTAAGATCGCATCCCATGAAAATCACTCTACGTCGCGCCAGCATATCGTTTTCATTTAAGAAACGTCCGCCGGGTTGGGGGAATTGGGAACGCATGTCTTCATAACCTACTGAACTGACGCCCCGCACACGCTCATTGACGACGGTTTCGCCGTATTTATAGGTAATGCCCCAGGCGTCATATTCGCCGGCGATCCGGTCAATTTCGGGAATACTGTTTTTCAGCAGATCGCAATCTTCTTCCATCAGACGAATCCGGCGTCCTTGTGGCAAACCTTTATATTCAATGCTGGTCTGACCGCCGTAGAGGATAACGATATTATCGCCTAATCCTTTCTGTCCGCGAAGCATCTGGGTCGTCAGCCCTTGTCCAAAAGAGAGCAGAAGGATGATCGTCAAAGTGCCCCAGGCAATACCGGCAATGGTCAGGAATATTTTCCGCCTTTCCTTTTTAAGTTCCCGGATAAATAACTTAACGAGGAGCAGAGTTTTGAATATATTATTTATTGTTTCAGCCATAAATTGCTCATCCGATTAACCGTTGATTGCGACCACCGGATCCAATGTGGAGGCGCGTTTGGCGGGACCCCAACCGGCGATAAAGGTGATACTGGAAATTATAATGATAGTGAGAATTGCTATAGTAGGATTCAGAATGAGCACTCCGACAAAATCGTCGAGATGCGCTTTATTTATTCCGAATATTAAAAGTCTGGCGAATAAAAAGCCCGCAATCGTACCGACTGAGGATATTACAAAAGTTTCGATTAGATATTGAGTCAATATCACCCGTTTTTTGGCGCCGATGGCGCGCTTGATGCCAATTTCGGAAGTGCGTTCTTCGACGATAACATACATGATATTAGCAATACCAATACCGCCAACGATTAAAGTCATCACGCCCACGACGCCCAGGAAAATAGTAAATCCGGTGAAAAATGTCCCCAAAAATTGATCATATTCGGTCGTATCCCAGATCGGCAGGGCTTGAGTGTCTTCGGGCGCGAAGCGGTATTTCTTAGCCATCGCCTCGACGATCGCCTTTTTCATCTGGCTGGTCTGATTGACGTTTTTAGCGCGGGCGACCAGGTTATTAACATAACGATCGCCATAGATTCCGAGATAGGTGGTTGTCGGCATGAAAATGGCGTATTTATCGCGTCCGTTATAACTACCGTCCTGTTCTTTCGCGATAATCACGCCGATAACTTTGTATGGTATGCCGTCTATCAACATCATCTTACCGACTGAATTCGTGTCGCCGAACATGGTTTTTTCAACTTCATTGCCAATGAAGACCACCCGCCGTCTATTTTCCATATCAAGATTGTTTATAAACCGACTACCTTCGCGCGGCACCATATTACGCATATCCTGAAATTCCGGCCAGACGGCGTTGATCGTAAAATTCTGTTTCTTATCGCCGACATTGACCGCGATATCATAACGTGAATATTGCGGTGAAATCTCGCCAATAAGTGGCACCTGATCTTTCAGATATTGGGCGTCGTCATTATAAAAACTGAGTTGCCGCCCTTTGGGAAAACCGCCGTAGCTGATACTGGTTTTCCCCGACCAGATCACGCAAATGGCTTCACCCATGCCGTGCATAGTTTTGGAAGTGCTGGCTTTCACGGCGATACCGAAAGTCAACAGCAGAATGACGGAGGTTGTGCCCCAGAAAATTCCGAAAAGAGTCAGCATGGTTCTTAGTTTCTGTTTACTCAGTTCGCGTAAGATCATGCGAATGTTTTTAAAAATCACGGGACTGAACCTTTATTTAATTTCCTTGGGCGGACGTTCTACGAGAATGTCTTCGATGGTAACACCGGATTTAACCTCGGCGATGATTCCGTCGCTTAAACCGATTTCAACGGGATGTTTTATGACCGTACCCGTCACAGTATCTTCCACTTCGACAAAGACCGAGTCGTTTTCAAAAGTCAACAATCTTTCGGGAATGGAGATAACATCTTCGACTTTATTGATGATGATTTTGGCATTGGCGGAATAGCCGGCTCGCAAATTAATCCCGCGGGTATCAACGATTTTTATTTCAATATCGAAAACGGTAGCGTTGTTTTCCTTGCGGGCTTTGGGCGACATCCGAATGACTTCACCGAGAATAGTCTTGCCGGGCAATGCGCCGATTTCCAGCTCCGCTGTTACGCCGACGCTGACTTTTCCGACATCAATTTCGTCAATAGTGCCACGAAAGATCAGATTTGTCATATCTGCCAGGGTAAACAAGGGAGTGCCTTGTTGATAAGAAGTCAGTGGTACGACCGGGTCGCCGATATTGGCGAATTTCTCCAGTACGGTACCCGTGATGGGTGATTTAATCACAGATTCAACTTTACCGGTTTGTCCTTTTTCGATCAATGACAATCGATCTTTGCTAAGGTCTCTTTGCAGTTTGGCCTGATCGTATCTGAGTTTGATACTTTCGAACTGTTCCTCGGATACCAGATTTTTACCGAGTAATTCCAGATTGCGGTCGTATTGAAGTTTGGCGTTTTTCAGGGCGACTTCTTTCATCTCGAGATCGCGCCGCGTTTCGGTCAATTCGATCGGCGTCGGATCCGGTGAAATCTGGATCATGATATCACCTTTATTAACCTCATCGCCCACTTCGACAAATCGCTCCACGACAATACCGGCGATTTTCGATTTTACCTGAATTTCATTTTCCGGTGTAATGGTTCCTATAGCGAGCGCTTCATCAACGATCGTCGCAATAGTTGGCTGAAGTGTCTTATACTCCTTGCCATTGTCAGTTTTTCTCCGACTGAACAGTTGCCTGGTGGCAAAACCCAGCACAATCAATATTACAATGATCCCGATAATTTTAATCTTCTTCATGTCTATCCTCATTTTGTTTGAAATCGAATTTTAGATGCGTTTCCTGCTATAAAGTTGTCACTTAATTGAGATAAAAACGAATTTTTTCGGCTGATGCCTGATCAGCGTGTCTGTTGTCACACCTAC
>JALOAB010000160.1 GCA_023229045.1 Fidelibacterota bacterium | reverse complement strand
CCTATGAACCGCAACATATCCGTCATCAACTGGAACAGTCGCTGGTGAATTTAAAGCGCGAATATGTTGACATCTATTATTTTCATAATGCCAATTTCGGTAACAATGATATGTATCTCGATGATGCAGTCGCTATGATGTATCGCCTGAAAGATGAGGGGAAACTGCGCGTGCTCGGACTTTCGGCCCGAAGCGATGCCGAGTTTGCGCGTTTTATCCCTAAGATCAAGCCGACCGTTTTACAGGGGCAAGCCAGCATTCTTAACGATCATTTTGTGCGGGAAGAGAATCCGGTCTGGAACCTGATGAAAGAACGCAATATGTCGTTTGTGGCTTTCAGCCCCCTGGAGCAAGGGCTATTGCTCAATAAATATCGTTACGATCGCAGACCGGATTTCAAAGAGGGCGATCATCGCAAACGCTCGCCGCGTTTTGATCCGAAAAACCTTATTCGGCTAAAGCCCAAAATGGAAAAACTGGTAGCCCGCTTTGGTAATGATACCAAAGAACTGGCGCGGATCGCTTTACAATACCTGCTGTTTCAGGAAGTGGTTGCGGCGGTAATTCCGGGTTTTCGTAATCAAGCTCAGGTAATCAACAATCTGGCGGGTGCCGATCAGCCGCTGACTCGGGCGGAAATTGCCTTCATTCGCGCAACATTTAATGATTAATTATTCAGTCAGCGGCTCGAAGTCACTGACAAGAATTCGAGTTTTTATATAAATTGGCCGCCCGCTCGGCAGAAATCGTAATACCCTTGATCATCGCCGAACTGAAACCCTCGTGCTCCATCTGATTTAAACCGGCAATCGTACAGCCCCGCGGCGTCGTGACCCGGTCAATTTCATATTCGGGGTGATTGGCATTGGTGAGCAGTAAAGTCGCCGCTCCGCGCGCAGTCTGAGCCGCGATCTCGATTGCATCCTTGGAATGGAAACCAATCTCGATGCCGCCCTGCGAAGCCGCCCGGATCGCTCTTAAAAAGAAAGCAATACCGCAAGCCCCCAAAGCGGTCGCGGCGATCATTTTTTCCTCTTCGATGACGATGGTTTTTCCGACAGTATCGAAAATTGATTTGGCAAGTCTGATATCGTTTTCCGAAGCGGTTTCGGAAGCCAGACAGGTCATCGATTCCCGTACGGCGATGGCGGTATTGGGCATCGCCCGGACAACGGTTATCCCGGCGCCGACTTTTTTGACTATTTGGGCGGTGCCGATACCGGTTACGACGGAAATGACGATGTGCCGTTGGGGTTTAAGTTCAGACGCTATTTCACCGATAACGGCGTTGACCTGTTGCGGTTCGACGGCAATGATGACGACCTTCGACTGACGGACCGCCTGGCAATTGTCGTTCATGACGACAAAGCCGCGTTTTTGCATTTCTTCCAGTAAGTGAATCCGGCGACGTGTCAGAATGATATCGGCAGACTTGAAGCGGCCGGAATCGGCCAGCCCGCTGGCAATTGCAATTCCAATATTACCGGCGCCAATGATGGCGATTTTGTCATTTTGCATGGTGGTAACTCCTATAAGTTAAAACGGATACCGCTGGCGCGGTCGAAATTGAGGTCGCAGACCGACTAACTTGCCGCAAAATCCAATAGATGCATTACTTTGCAAGAATTGAATTGCGAAAACCTGATAAGTCGTTTTTTGATTCTGATTCATAACAACCGTTAATTTATCTGCGACGCGATATATTATGATAATTTTTAATCGATGTCAAGTAGTCGGCTTTTAAAGTTTTAAAAAACAGTTAAATTAACCGGTAAATTATCAGGTATAAGAAAGATTTTATTGACGTGGAGATACAATGATGACTGAAATAGCGCGCTGTTCCTGGCCGGGAAATGACGAACTGATGATCGCCTATCACGATACCGAATGGGGAGTGCCGGTTCATGACGACCGCAAATTGTTCGAATTCATGGTGCTGGACGCTTTTCAGGCCGGATTGAGCTGGCGTACAATTTTGCATAAGCGTCAGAATTTCCGGCGGGCGTTCGCTGATTTCAATATTCGGGAAGTTGCTCGGTTCGACGAAAAGCGCTATAATCAACTGCTGACCGATGCCGGAATAATTCGCAACCGGGCCAAAATCCGGGCCACGATAGACAATGCCGCCCGCTTTTTGGAAATTCAAAAGGAGTTCGGTTCGTTCGACCGCTACATCTGGCGATTCACCGCGGGTCAGACAATCGTGAATCGCTGGAAAACACTGGCCGAAATACCGACCAGGTCGCCGGAAGCCGAAGCTATGAGCGCCGATTTAATCCAACGTGGTTTCAGGTTCGTCGGTCCGACCATTTGCTATGCTTTTATGCAGGCGGCGGGGATGGTCAACGATCATCTCACGAGCTGTTTTCGCTGGCGTGAGTTGCAGGAAAAGCTTTCTTAAAATATTTTCTATAGTAGGCGAAAAAAATCCTTGACAAATAGTTACAGGCGTTGTACATTAGCAGTGTATTAGTTAAATAGTACACTAAAAAGGAGAGTTTGATGATAGAAGTAAAAAACCTGAATTTCGCTTACGGTAAACAGACCGTACTGTTCAATGCCCTGAATTTGCAATTGACAGTCGGCAATGTTTACGGTTTGTTGGGGAAGAACGGAGCCGGCAAAACCACTTTGCTGAAAATATTGACAGGACTTTTGTTTCCCCAGGGCGGAGATGTTAATGTATTGAATTTTAAACCGCGTCTCCGCGATCCAAATTTTCTGCAGGAAATCTACCTGATCCCGGAAGAATTTTTTCTGCCTTCGGTATCGGTGCGGGAATATGAAAAAGCCTATGCGCCGTTTTATCCGCGTTTCGACCATCGTATTTTCGAACAGTTATTGAAGGAATTTGAAATACCGTCACTTAACCGGTTGTCGTCATTGTCATTTGGTCAGAAGAAAAAATTCCTGATCGCTTTCGGTTTAGCTACTCAATGCAAGATCTTGTTTCTCGACGAGCCGACTAACGGTCTGGACATTCCGACCAAGAGTCAGTTTCGTAAGATTCTGGCGTCTTCGGTATCGGATGAGAGGACGATCCTGATTTCCACTCATCAGGTGCGCGATATGGCCAATCTGATTGATCCGATTATTATTCTGGATGAAGGCCAGATCATTTTCAATCAGAATCTGGAAGATACCGCCCGGCGACTGGTTATGAAAGTCTATGAAGACGAGCAGGAAACGAATAGTTGTTTGTTTTGTGAAAAGACTATCGGTGGATATATTGCCCTGGAAGAGAACAAGACCGGTGAAGATTCGAAGATTGACATCGAATTGCTGTTCAATGCGGTAATCAATAATCGTGAACGCATTATGCATCTTTTTGAAAAGGAGGTCTGAAATGGAACGCAAAAATATCTTCGACTGGAAACGCTTAATCCATTTAATTAAAAATGAAGTTGTGAGTAGTTACCGCTCGCTGTTAGTTTCGACCGGGGCGGTCGGCAGTGTGCTGTTGGTTATCTATTTATTACAAATGTTGGCGCACAATCTGACCGCTTTTCATGAAGTCTGGTATCCCCTGGTGCTTTTCATTGGCGGTTTTGTGATTTCAAGTAAAATCTTCAGCGTGCTTCATGATCGTCGCCAGAATTACGTCTATCTGACTCTGCCAGCCTCGGATTTTGAAAAGCTGGTCAGCAAACTGATTTTATCATCTGTCGGATGGATTGCCTGTTCGGCGCTGTTTTACTTTATTTTTTCAGCCCTGGCGGCCATAATCAGTCAGATAATCTGGGGCGATTCGATGAGTATCTTTAATCCCTTTCAGTACCTTTACCTGAAGTGTGCCGCGATCTTCCTGGTATTGCAGTCATTGTTTATCTTTGGTTCGATTTACTTTAAGAAGAGTGCCCTGGCAAAAACCATAGGCAGTCTTTTCCTCTTTGGTTTCATCCTGGCTTTAATATCAGGATTATTCGCCCGCATCATTTTCGCTAAATACATACCCTGGTGCGGCAACATGAACATTGATTTTGAATATTATTATTTCCAGGCTGATAATATTGAAACATTTGCCCGGATTTTGGGTGAGATTGTAAAGTATTCGTTCTGGTTTCTGCTGGCGCCGTTCTTCTGGATTTTATCCTATATTCGCTTAAAAGAGATTGAGGTGTAAGATGGAATTCGGAACAAATCAAGCGATTTATCTCCAGATCGTGGATTATATGTGTGATAATATCCTATCCGGTAAATGGTCTGAGGGCGAGCGTATTCCGGCTATCCGCGAGATCGCCGTCAGCCTGGAAGTCAATCCGAACACCGTGATGCGCAGTTATGCCTATTTACAGGAGAAAGGCATTATTTATAACCAGCGCGGGATCGGGTATTTCATTGCTGAGAAGGGGCTGACTGCGACGCGTCAGCTGAAACGGTCGGATTTCGTAAAAAATATATTGCCTCGGGTATTTAAGAGTATGGATTTACTCGGGGTCGGATTCGATGAATTGCATCAACTTTACAACCAATATCAAGCGAAAGGTAACCTATGAAAACCAGTAATAAAATTCTTGTCGGTAGCGGGCTTTTACTTGCCACCTTAATTCTAATTTTCATGATCATCGTTCGGATAATGCTGGGAGTGTCTCCCAGGTTCGATGATAGTTATGATATTACGGAACCAGATGTCATTACCAATTACCATTTCAGCGATTTTAAAAATGTCGAAGTGCGCGATAACTGGACCGTCTCAATCCGACAGGGTGAGCAGTTCAGCATTGAGGTGACCGCGCCACAGTCTGTTCAGGAAAAGGCAAGAATCGAAGTTGTTGGAGATCGGTTAATATTTGAAAATGACCGATTCATTCACCCCAGAGGCAAACTTGAAGCTCTGGTAATCATGCCGCGCATTGAAAATGTTACTTCCGCGGATGCCGTGAAGGTTAAATTGGATGATTTCACCTGCGATCGACTGCAGATTAAACTTGACGGGGCTTGTAAGGTCCGGGCGCGCAATAACGTTATTACGGATCTGGATTTGAAGGGCACCGGCGCAACGCGCGCCGATCTGGTCGAAAGTGTCATCACCAATGCCAATTTACAGGTCAGCGGTGCCGGTCGTGTCGAATTGAATATGCAAGGCGGTGAACTGACCGGGACTGCCTCCGGGGCGGTTAAAATCATTTATTACGGTTCAGTGAGCGCCGAGAAGATCAGGACCTCCGGCGCGGTTTCGATTCACCATCGGGACTGATTTTAGATTAATAATTGAGTAAAAAGCCGGTCCGGTAATTGGTATCGGGTCGGCTTTATTTTTTATTTGTGACGGACAATACTTGACATTCATTTAATTATTGCATAACATTTCCAGCATTTTTAAAATCAAGACAGATATTGAATGGATATATTGATAGCTACTAACAACC
>JALOAB010000159.1 GCA_023229045.1 Fidelibacterota bacterium | reverse complement strand
GCCCATGTTCGTCATAACCGGCGTCATATTCACTTCTCATTCCCAGCCTTTATTATGACTGTTTTATTCGGTCTGGTTTTATACACCCAGTATCCGTTTCTACCACGGCAATATACTCCTTACAACCCCGAAGCCGGCAGTGGCCCATACCAGGAACTGATCGATTATGTCAATGCCCATAACGGTCTGATTTTCTGGGCTCATCCGGAAGTTACCCATAATGAAGATCGCCAGGTCAATATTCCTTTTATGAAGCAGACTATTGCGATATCAACCGAAGCTTATCCCCAGCGGATTATGGAAACGCATGATTACACCGGTTTTGCGATTTTCTGGGAAGGTATGAAAACCGTCGGCAGACCGGGCGGTCTGTGGGATATGGCATTGTCTGAATATTGCCTCGGTATACGTAGCAAGCCGATCTGGGCGGTCGGCGAGCTCGATTTCGAAGAATCGAATGTTCTCAGCAATGTCAGCGAGACTTTAACTTTTTTATTTGTCAAAGAGCGTTCGCGGGCGGGAGTCTATGAAGCCATGCGGGCGGGGCGGATGTACGCCACGCGTGGTTTTACCGGTAATAAAATTGTTTTAGACGATTTTTCAGTTTATGACATGCATACCGGACGCAGTGCCTTCATCGGGGAAACGCTGAATCATATGCACCCGCCGGTCGCCATCCATATTCGCATGCGGGCTTTGACCCGATTGAGTAAACCGGAGACAATCCTCCTCTATCGCAATAAAGAATTGATAAAAAAGTTCACACTGAATGCAGTTCTGGACGAATGGTTTGTCGATGAATCTCCAGTCCCGGATAAAATGTACTATTACCGGATATACGCCGGTGAAACATGGCCGACTCTCGCCAGCAATCCGATTTTTGTCAGTAAATAATGACCGGGGTGGTTAGTCTTGAGTTTTGTAAGCTATCTTATAAAGTAAAAAAGTGATTGCGGACAGGAAACAAAATTGTGCAAATTGTAAATAAGCCTGAGCTTCGACGAAAAAAGGCTTCATGGTAAGACGCGAAACCAATCCCATGATCAATGAAATGACGCCGAAAACGATACAACCTTTGATGATGGTACCCAATTTATACTCCATTTCTTAATGTAAATTACACTAACGACTGCAAACTAATGTAAAAGTCAGGAAAAATCAAGGAAATTTAATGATCTGCGCCATCCATCAGCCGCAAACCTATCCCTGGCTGGGGTATTTTGCCAAGATAATGCAGGCTGATGTCTTCATTTTTCTGGATAATGTCCAATTCAAGAAAAACGAATGGCAAAACCGCAATAAAATCCGCACCCCGGACGGCTGGCTGTGGTTGACAGTTCCGGTCATTCATCACTTCGGTCAGCCGATTAATTCAGTGGCAATCAATGATCAGGTTGACTGGCAAAAAAAACATCTGCAAACCCTGCGCACTTATTATGGTCGGGCCCCGTTTTTCAAACAATACTTCGAGGATATTGCCACTCTATATCAGACTACCTGGCAAAACCTGGCGCAATTCAACATCGCTTCGATCCGCCGGCTAATGTCGATAATCGGAATTACCACACCGACTGTGATCGCTTCGGAAATGCAAGAGCTCAATCTCGATCCCACAATAAGCCCCGACGAACGGTTGATTATTGCTACCAAAGCTGTCGGAGCTGAGGTCTATCTATCGGGCGCCGGCGGTCGCGATTATCTTAAAACGGAGCTTTTTCCAAAGAATGGCATCGAATTGCGTTTCCAGTCGTTTGAGCATCCGGCTTATCGCCAGATGACAGCTGATTTTCTGCCGTTTATGTCGATTCTCGATTTGCTTTTCAACGAAGGTCCGCAAACCAAATCTATTATAAAAAGGGGAATCCAATGACCCAACCTGAAAAAAAGATGAACATTTTGGCGATCGGACCGCATCCGGATGATGTTGAAATTGGATGCGGTGCCAGCCTGGCTAAATTCAGTTCTAAAGGACATAATGTTTATATCTTTGTTGCCTCAGACGGCGCGGCTGGCGGTGAACTGGAAGTCAGACGGGCAGAACAGGAAATTTCAGCTCGCATTTTAGGGATTAACGAAGTCTACTGGGGCGGTTACCGCGACACTGAGATAATGATTGATCGCCACACGATCGCTTCGGTTGAGAAAGTCATCCATCAGGTCAAACCTGATATGATCCTGGTTAATTACCACGATGACACCCACCAGGATCATCGCAATATGGCCGCCATTACCAACTCGGCGACCCGCTATATCCGGAATGTATTGTTTTATGAAACTCCTACAACGCAAAACTTCATGCCGAATGTTTTTGTTGACATTGGCACTGAATTTCTGGCAATTAAATTACAGGCTTTACGGGCGCATACTTCCCAGGTTAACCGCACTAATATTGCGAACCTGTCAATCATCCAGGTAGCCGAATCCAGTGCGCATTTTCGGGGCGTACAGGCCCGGGTCGCCTGCGCCGAGGCATTTCACTCACTACGCTTGTTTATCAATATATGATTCCGCATTACCGTCCAGCGTTTGGTCAGGAAGAAATTGATGCCGTCTCCGCGGTAATTCGCAGTGGCTATATCGCACTGGGCGAAAAAGTACGATTTCTCGAACAAATTCTCACTGAAAAAATCGATCGGCGCTACGCTTGTGCGGTTTCTTCGGGGACTGCGGCTTTGATTTTGGCGCTGAAAGCTCTGCAGGTTGGAAGCGGTGCCGAAGTGATTATCCCATCTTATACCTGTGCGGCTTTATGGCATGCCGTTACGGCTGTTGGCGCCACTGCAATTTTTGCCGATATAGAAACCGAAACCTTCAATCTTGAGCCGCAGTCGGTCAAATCAAAAATAACGCCCCGCACCAAAGCCATTATCTTTCCACACATGTTTGGTCAGCCTGGTTATATAAAAGATATTATCGCATATGGCATTCCGGTCATCGAGGACATTGCCCAGGCTTACGGGGCTACTCTTGACCAGCTACCCGCCGGACATTTCGGGATTATTAGCGTAATCTCATTCTACGCCACAAAAGTTATCGGCGCCGGCGAGGGCGGGGCTGTTTTAACCGATTCAGCACAACTCTTTGAAACGCTCCGCGATCAGCGTGAATACGACGAAAAAGACGATCTCAGTTTACGTCAAAATGCCAAGATGACCGATCTGTGCGCGGCGATCGCCATTGAGCAGATCAGGAAATTTTCCTCCTTTTTTGCGCGACGCGCCGAATTAATTCAACATTACAAAAAAATATCCGGTATCGAATTCCAGCTCCCCCTGACAAATTCACCTCTGAAATCGAATAATTATCGGTGTATCGCCATTCATCCGCAGAAAAGTGCCGCAGAATGTATCAGTTTAGCCGAGACGGCAGGGGCGCGTTTCCGGCATCCGGTTTATCGCCCTTTACATATCTATACTCAATCCGAACGACTGCCTCTAACCGAAAAAGCCTGGGCAAAACAATTTTCAATCCCGCTTTTTCCGGCAATGACTGATGCCGAAGGTGACCGCGTCGTTAAAATACTGGAACGGATATCTGAAAAATGAATAACAATAATCGAACTCTTTTTCGCCTGTTGGTTTTACCATTCCTGGTAGCCCTTCTGCTACCTTATACCGCTAAAGTTTGGATGTTCGATCATAACTTATCGCGATTATACTATTTAATGGTAACCAGCCTGATGACTTTTGGGCTGATTCCCATTTTTTATAAACTCGGTATAATCATGAACATCACGGATAAACCGGGTGGACGCCATATTCATCAAAGAATAACGCCCCGCACCGGTGGCATTGCCATTATCATTACCTTCACTATTACACTTAACCTCGTCGCCGATCCGCCCCGTGAATTTACCGGTCTTTTTTATGCCAGCGCCATCATCGCCACAACCGGAATAATTGACGATATCAAACATATTCCAGCTATATTAAAATTATGTGCCCAGATACTGGCCACGATAATCTTAATAAATTTTGGCATAGTCCTATCTTTCTTCCCTAATCATATAATCGGGCATTCATTTTCAATCATATTGACATTTTTATGGGTTCTGGGAATCACCAATGCCTATAATTGCCTGGACGGACTGGATGGTTTGGCGGCTGGAGTGGCTATCCTGATTTTGTTCTTTTACATCATAATCGCTACAGTAATGGTAGCCGATAAATTCATGGCAATTGTCGGATTGATTCTATTGGGGGCGATTTCAGGATTCTTGCCATATAATTTCAGATTCAAAAAACGCGCCCTTATCTTTTTAGGAGATGCCGGCAGTACCTTTATTGGATTCATGCTGGCGGCATTGAGCATTTACGGCAGTTGGGGAACCAACAAAAGTGTCGATCTGGCGATTCCGGTTCTACTGCTCGGCGTACCGATTGCCGATATGATCATGACCACGATCACGAGAATCAGAGATGGTAAAGTCAAATCCTTGCGGCAATGGCTCGAGTACGGCGGTAATGATCATTTTCACCACCGTCTGCTCAATATCGGCTTCACCCCCGGCAACAGTGTTATAATAATCTGGATAATTACGGTCGTAATGGGTCTCCTGACCCTACTTTTAAAACAAGGCGACCAGCCGGAAGCCATAATTGCCACATTAATTGCCCTGATACTGTTCAGTCTGATTATCAGCCTGATGCTTTTTGAAGATCGTATGGAACACCGACGTTAGTGAGGGAAAAAACTATTCTTTAAATGAATACATTATATTATATTTAGCCCATGTATCTGGATTATTGGAAAATAAAAGAAAAACCTTTTGAGAACTCTCCGGATCCGAAATTTTTATTCCATTCCAAACAGCATGACGAGGCGCTTTTCCGTTTGCTGTATGCCATTCAAAGTTCTAAGGGCGCGGCCCTGCTGACTGGCGAATACGGCTGTGGCAAGACCCTCCTGATGCACACGATTATTTCAGAACTATCGCGGGGACAATTTAAAATTGCCTATCTGACCAATCCGCGCTGGAGCGCTACCGAGCTGGTTCAGGAAATTCTCTACCAGTTTGAGATTAATAATGAATCTCCCTCCCGCATTGAAATGTTGCACGTTCTGAATGATTTTCTGTTTCAGAATGTCCGTGAAAAACGTCATACTATTATTATTGTCGATGAAGCCCAGGTGATTTCCGATTATGAAACCTTTGAGGAACTGCGTTTATTATTAAATTTTCAGCTCAATGATCGTTTTCTGATCACTCTTTTCCTGGTTGGCCAGCCGGAATTGAACGACATGGTTCAAAAAATTCCGCAACTTAATCAGCGGGTCGCAGTTCGTTTTCACCTGAAGCGCTTCAATCCGGAAGAAACCAAAGCTTATATCGAGTATCGCCTGAAAGTCGCCGGGCGGAACGACAGCATTTTCACCGATTCGGCAATTGAGGAAATTTATAAATATTCGCAAGGCAC
>JALOAB010000158.1 GCA_023229045.1 Fidelibacterota bacterium | reverse complement strand
AAATTAAATCCTGGAGACGATTACGTCATTCAGGAAAATGAAAAGGCGGTGGTTCTGCGATGAGCACCAAGACCAAATCCGATTGCATCGATGTCAAAAAGCTATCCAATTATGAAATCTTCGATGGTTTGTCAGAGAAATTCATCGAGCATTTCTGCGGCATCATCGACGTCATTGAGTTCGAAGCCGGCGAAACGATCATCCAGGAAGGCGCGGTCGGCAATTCGATCCTTCTGCTCCTGGACGGCAACGTCGAGATTTCGCAGGCATTAACCCTGAAAACCAATATAGCCGGCATCGATACCCGCGAGAAAAGTTTGATAAAACTTTCCAGCGACGCTCATCCGTTCTTCGGCGAAATGAGTCTCTTCAGCGACGACGACAAGCGCACCGCCACCGTCAAGGCTATCGATAAATGTTTGGCCGGACGCATCAGCAAAATGGATTTCTTCCAAATCTGCAACTCAAACCCTTCCATCGGCAACCTCGTCATGCAGAATATCGCCCGCGTTCTGACCGGGCGCCTCAAACAGTCCAATCAAAATGTTCTGAAACTGACCACGGCTTTCAGCCTGCTGATGCAGGAATAAAAAATATATTCTCTTTAGATCGGAAAAAACGACTCCGGAGTGTGCCAAAAGCGTTTGCACATTTCCGAGCAAAGCGAGGAAAGAAATACTGCGAACTGCGTTCGTATGCATTAACACTGTTAATGCACTCCAATATAATTTTCCGGCATCTATTCTTTAAGCCATTTCAGGATAATTTGCCGTCAGCCAATTTGATATTTTGGTAAACAAATCAGAAGCGACCGTGATTAATTCCGCCACTTCAGCGGCAGAAACCGATCCGGCCGATTCGTAGTCGGCAATATTGCGTTTGTTGCGGCAGGCATTCAGGTAAGTTTTCACCGGCGCCAGTTCTTCCCCGATTGTCATGGTCAATGATTGAATGATGCGATAGTGTTCGCTTTGTCCGCGGGCAACCTCATACCCACGGCAATAAAGCGCAATCTGGCAACACGTCAGAGCCGCATTATAGGCAATCGCAAAGCGCCAATCGGCAGATATATCGGTGGATTGCGAATCTTTCAAATCTCTCCTAATCAGGTTCAACAACTTCTGGATTTCCTGCCTACTGGTTTGATGAGGCTTAAGCCAGCCGTTACTCGACCAATTTTCTAAATTCATCCTCAGTTCCAATTATATACAGTTTGGGATTTTCAGTCACGTTTTTAAAAAAATGGTCATTGTTTGCCAGGCGCTCCCTGGCCTCATTCTCCGGAAAAATGGCAAAATTAATTTCACGTCCTAATTGCTGGCCGGCTCTTCCCAACGTCTCGGACAATTGAAAAGAAGAAACCTGCCCGATAATCATAAGATCAACATCGCTTTCGGCGGAAAAGTCGCCTTTGGCAAACGACCCGTAAGTAAAAGCCAGCGAGATATTAGCTGTAAAAGGTTCCAAAGCGTTCCGAACTACATCAGCCAACCCAACCGTTTTGATGAAAATTCTTTGCAATTCCGGAAATAAAATGTGGCTCCGATTAGCAATATAGAAAATCGTTTTACCGGCCGGGCGTCTGGTTATCAGCCCGATACTTTCCAGATTTGCCAATTCCAAACCAACCGAACGGGGCGCCAGATCGTGCATTGCACAAAGCTGGCGCAGATAATATTCACGTTCCGGATTGAGCATAAATTCACTCAATAAAGTAATGCGGGTTGCAGAAGTAAACAGTTTTTCGATCATTTCTGTCTGCAATATTTATACATACGTATAAAATATACAGACAAAGTGGTCCAGATAAAAGAATTTTTTTAGTTTATTGTCATCGGGTTCTCCAACCTGACGATCGCTTTTGTGCCCGATGTAAGCATCTGACGCAACCGTGAAAAACGACTCCGAAGCGTGCCAACAGTATTGGCGCATTTCCGAGCAAAGTGAGGAAAGGAATACTGCGAACTTCGTTCGCATGCATTAATGCTGTTAATGTTCCGCAGGAACTCCACTGGAGCACTCCCAATTTTAAACTCTTGATATTCTCCTGAATTCACTTTATTATTAAGCAACTGATAAAGAGGATAAAATGAAAAAGAAATTTCTGGCCGCCTTACTTTTTCTGGTATTGACTCTCAACGGTCAGACCAATATCGCCGTGATTGACTTCGAGGGGAAAAATGTCTCCAAAGCCGACGCCAGCGCCCTGACTGACCGGCTGAGACTGGAACTCTTCCTGACCGGTAAATTCGTCGTCCTGGAGCGTGAGAAAATGGACGCGATCCTGAAGGAACAACAATTTCAGCTGTCCGGCTGTACTTCAGACGCCTGCGCCGTAGAAGTCGGACAACTCTTAGCCGTCGAACAGATGGTCGCCGGCTCTGTCAGTAAGGTCGGACAGACTTATTCAGTCACCGCGCGCCTGATCGATGTCGCAAAGGGCAACCTGATCAGCGGCGGCAAGTGCGATCTGAAAGGCGACATCGGCGACGTCATGACTTGCCTGAACGCAGTCGCCGCGCAACTGGCCGGCAATCTATCTGTAACTGCCTCAAAACCCACCAGCGAATCACCCCAAACTGACGGTCTTCCCGATATGGTCTTCATCAAAGGCGGCACCTTTCAGATGGGCAGTAACGACGGAAAGGGCGACGAAAAACCGGTACATACCGTCACGATGAGCGATTTCTGGATGGGCAAATACGAAGTAACAGTGGCAGAATTTGAAAAATTCATTGCCGAAACAGGTTATCAAACTAATGCTGATAAAGGAGACGGCAGTTATTTATGGACGGGAAGCATTTGGGAAAAGAGAGCGGGCATTAATTGGCGCTGTGATGCGCAGGGAAATGTTCGCCGTTCGAGTGAATTAAATCATCCGGTAATTCATGTATCGTGGAACGATGCGGTAGCCTACTGCGAATGGCTGAGCCGCAAAATAGGAAAAATGTATCGCCTGCCGACGGAAGCCGAGTGGGAGTATACCGCGCGCAGCGGCGGGAAGAATTATAAATACTCATGGGGCAACTTCGACCCGGAAGGTAGAAAAGGCGGGAATATTCGCGATGAATCTGCTAAGAGAGCGCTTGGATGGAGCGGAATTTGGGATGGTTACGACGACGGCTATGTCTATACGGCGCCGGTGGGTTCCTTCGAGCCGAATGAATTGGGTTTGTATGATATTACCGGGAATGTCTGGGAATGGTGTCAGGACTGGTATGATTCGAAATATTATCAGAATTCCACGCAAAATAATCCTGCTGGTCCGTCATCAGGTACTTACCGCGTATTGCGTGGTGGTTCATGGCTCACCGGCCCATTCTACGTGCGGTGTTCCATTCGTCATTTCAGTGATCCTGACAATCGCTTCCTTTTTATCGGTTTTCGTATAGCGAGAGATCATTAAAATTTTATAAAAAGGAGAAAATCATGTCATTACTAGAAGAGAACATCAAAAATCAAAAATGGCCGAAAAAAGAATTAAGGGTATTTAATACGGATTTTGATCGTTGGAACCAAGCTTCTCTTGATTATTATAGAGCAGAGGAAAAATTATCTATTTATGCCGAAGGATACAAAGAAGCTGGTGATATTGTTACTAGATGGATAAACGATAATAGAATATTGCGGGATGCGCTTGTGTATCCGATTGTTTTTCTATATAGACAGTATATAGAATTAGTGCTAAAAGATATAATTGGTTCGGTGAACAAGAAAGAGACGGGAGAATATGAGTTTCCAAAACATCACAAAATAATGGATTTATGGAAAGAGGCTAACGCCTTACTGGTGACAATTAAAATCGAAACATCTTCAGAAGATCTATTGAATGTTGAAAATATATTAAAACAATTTGATGAACATGATTCCTCGTCTGAGGCCTTTCGTTATCCTTTCTATACAGACGGGAGTCCAATAAAAATAAATCTCCAAAATATAAATATTCGCAATTTGTCTGAAGTAGTTGATGCGTTACATTCTTACTTCTTCGGAATACAGTGCGTCATAGGAGAGGCACAAAATTCGATTGAATAATGACTAAGTTTATCTGAGTTAGGTATAAGCATCTGATCAACCGCGAAAATCTACTCCGGAGTGTGTCAACAGTGTTGGCACATTTCCGAGCGAAGCGAGGAAAGAAATACTGCG
The DNA here is from genome assembly GCA_023229045.1 of Fidelibacterota bacterium. GTDB lineage: Bacteria > Fidelibacterota > UBA2242 > UBA2242 > UBA2242 > JAGNGI01. The sequence continues at coordinate 1,269 of JALOAB010000158.1, read as the reverse complement.
AACTGCGTTCGAAGGTATTAATGCTGTTAACGCACTCCGCGATAATCTTCCGGTGTATCCAAGTCGATCAAAACGCCCGGTTCATTCATCTCGACGATTCTTTTGCGGAATGGTTCTACAACTTTTCTGAGATTGATATTCGGATCGTTCTCGCCAGCAGATAGAATCACCTGACGCACGTTTTCGCTGAGCAGAAGTGGATGACCGTGTTTTCCTTTATAAGCCGGCTGAATGACATCGGTGTGTGCGGCGGTTAGCAATTGTTGATAAACCGTCGCCCGAATCTGCGGCTGATCGCCGAGCGCGATGAAAAACCGGCGGGATTTTACCTGCGAGACGCCGATTTTTACCGAAGAAAACATACCCTTTTCGTAATGTTTATTTTCAGCGAAAACCACGCGGTTACCCCAGTGCTTCAGGTTGATTATATCCTGCGCCCTAAAGCCGACTACGACGATAATCCTCTCCGACAATTCTAACGCAGTATTCACAACGGTTTCGATTATCGTAGATTTTCCGAAAGGCAAGAGCGGTTTGAAAGCGCCCATGCGGGAAGACAGCCCGGCGGCAAGAACGACAGTATCTATATTTTTAACCACGAATAATTTTAGACAGGATTAACAAGATTTACATGATTATTATACAAACCAGTTACGACGTAACGTAATTCCAGCAGGATGACTTTCAATATGCAATCTCCAAAATCATCTCCATGATTTAGCAAACGCAATTCCTCGCTCAGCATCCCAATACATCGGCTTCCATCTATCAGAATTACAAAGAAAAAATATCTGGTTAATCTTGTCAAACAAATCTCCGCGACCTCAGCTCCATAGGACATCCTTCAGGATCGTTCTCGGCGGTTAATAATAGAATCCAGGTCGGGCTCGACAGCTTCCGGTATCTCGACCACTTTCTCGACGGCGGCCAAATCCTTGAATCCCAGACCGGTGAGCAGAATTACGATTTTCTGAGAAGGCTTTAGTTTGTTGCGATCTTTCAAAAATCCCGCCCAAGCCGCCGCCGCGGCTGGTTCGACGAAAACTCCGGCCTCTTTACATAGCTGTAACTGCGCTTGAGAAATATCCGCATCGCTGACTTCAGTCGCCCAGCCGTGACAGGCGCGCATGAATTTGACTGAAATCCGGCCATTGGCCGGTGAAGCCACCGAAATCGAATCGGCCAACGTAACGGCTTTGTCAATAGCCAGCATTTTACCGGTTTGAAAGGCTTTAACGATAGCGTTCGAGCCGGTAGATTGCACGCCGA
>JALOAB010000157.1 GCA_023229045.1 Fidelibacterota bacterium | reverse complement strand
AAAATCGTCATAATTTTCAGCGACGATATAACCGCTCGGATTCGTACAGAACGTGCGGACCAGATCATCATAAGATTTGGTATAAAGCTTGAATTTAGCATCGTACATCACCGCCGCTACCGAACGGTAAATTACGTCTGGAAATTCGACCCGCACTCCGACATCGATCGGGCCATACATGGTGTGAATCCCGAGATTGTGAGCTTGTTCGCGCAACCAGTAAGCCCCCGCCCGCCCGGGAGCCGCAATCACAGCCCGCGTGGAATAGACTTTATCTTTGCAGGTCAATTTATATAATTCACCCTGTCTGGTTATTTTTCCGACACCGGTGTTCGGTAAAAAATGTATACCCTTTGCAATCAGTCGCTCGTAAAAAATTTGAATTATTTTCTGCAGACGATCGGTTCCGATATGGCGCTGTCTGGCAAAAATGAATTCTACTCCGGCCGCGTGCGCCGTGCGCAATAAAGTCTGATAAGCTTCACCATCTTTGCCGGAATAGCCACCGGTTACACCCAAAGAAGTAAATACATCGTCGATTTGTTGGATTAATTCCTCGACTTCACCAGGCGTTCGGCCAAAGCTCTCAGGTTCTCCACCAATTCGGTGCGTTAAATTCAGTTTGCCATCCGAAAAAGCTCCAGCTCCGCCAATCCCGAAATTCATATCGTGACGCTTTAGAGGTTCTTCGCCGCGATCCAGCACCAGAACAGATAAACCCTTTCCAGCCAGGGTTTCGGCCGCAAATAGCCCGGTTGGGCCGGCGCCAATTAAAATGACGTCAAAAATTTTCGAAGATTTCATTCTCTAAACCAATTAAAAAATTAATCACGTTTAATAAAACCTCTTAAAACTGCGTAAAAGTTAGGAAAGATTTTTTAAAAAACACGGATTAAAGAGTCAGTTATTGCTTTTAATTACTCTGATTGATAAACTTACTCTGGTTTTTGGGGATTGATAAAAGAATATGGCCTCTATATTAATTGTTGATGACGATGTTGGGATCAGAACCCTCCTTAAGGATTCTCTCGAATCAGACGGACATGAGGTTTTTGGGTTTATTAGCGCCGAAGAGGGACTCGAACATCTGAATCGATATGATCCCGATTTAATTCTGCTGGATTTGAATTTACCCGGCATCCAAGGATTCGATTTTCTGCAGAAAATAAATGCCGAGAAAAGGTCAATCCCGGTTGTTATCATTACCAGTAACAACGATGTCGGTTCCGCCGTGAAAGCCATGAAGCTGGGCGCTTACGATTATATCTGTAAACCGTTTATCCTCGACGAGTTGTCTGTAATCGTCCAAAAAGTAATCGACAGTAAGGTAAAAGACGAACATATAGCTTTTCTGCGGCGGCGGACTCAATATTCCGATACCGAGCGAATCGTCGGCGACAGCGCGCCTATGCAGGAGGTCTATAAATTCATTGAACATGTCGCCAACACCTCCAAAACCACCGTGCTGATAAGAGGTGAAACCGGCACCGGCAAGGAATTAGTCGCCAAGGCGATTCATTATCAGAGCGACCGGGCTAATAAACCTTTCATCGATATTAATTGCTCGGCTTTCAATGAAAATCTGCTCGAAGCCGAACTATTTGGCTATGAGCCGGGAGCCTTCACTGATGCTAAACGCAGAAAAAAGGGCTTGCTTGAGCTGGCGCATCAGGGCACATTTTTTCTGGATGAGATCGGCGATATGGCGGTTGGACTGCAAGCCAAAATTCTCAAAGTGATCGAAAAGCAATCTTTCCGACGACTCGGCGGCACTCAGGAAATTCGCGTCGATACCCGCATCATCAGCGCCACTTCGCGCAATTTGGAAGAATGCATCAAGAAAAAAACCTTTCGTGAAGATTTATACTATCGCCTGAACGTCGCCGTAGTTACTTTACCTCCCTTACGCGAAAGGAATGGCGACGTTTTGGCGCTGGCTGATTATTTCCTGACAGTTTACAATCACGAATTCAAGAAAAATATTCAGGGTTTCTCGGATGATGTAAAGTCACTGCTCACCAAATACACCTGGCCGGGCAATGTCCGCGAACTGCGCAACGCTATTGAGAAGGCTGTATTATTTGAAACCAGCGATAAAATTACTATAAACAATTTCAAGATTGCGGGATTAGATTCCAGTAAAAACATCAACTTCCTGATTTCTTCTTCAAACTTCAATCTTCCGCTCGACGGTATTTCACTTAGAGAAATCGAAAAAGCCCTGATCGAGAACGCCCTAATTTCGACGCGCGGAAATCAGTCGAAAGCCGCTAAACTCCTGAAAATCTCGCGCGAAACCTTCAAATATCGCATGCGGAAATACGGAATAAACTACGGGCAGAATCAAATGAAGTTATTCGTATGAGAAACTCAGCGCTGGTCGAAATCAACCAGTTGGTGGTTGCCTTCAACCAATTTGGACGATTGTTCGCTAGCCATTATTATTAGGTGCTTACCGGAACATTGCGAATTATTTTTAAATTTTTATAGCCTGCCTTTATCTTCCTACGTACAAATATATCAATTATTTAAATAAAATTTACTATAATGAAAAATAAGCCTGAATTTGCCATTATTATTAATCATCGGCTCGATATGGTATAGAATTTGTTTATATTAAAGGGTTGTCAGTGAGTCGCTTACTTGAAATACGGAGGTAAAAAAATGCGGAAAAAATTAGCAATTGGGGGAATTGCCTGTCTCCTTCTTATGAGCATGGTCTTTGTCAGCACCTGTGAAAAAGAGCTCATAGGACCCTCACCGGAAACCCAAAATGACGTTGGTCTTACGAGAGATCAGATCAACTGGGCCAGACCTAAGGCGGAATACGCTGATAAGCTGGACGAACTAGCTAAGCGTGGTTACGCCGGAGCCTGGATCTCTCCTGAAAGAGGTGGATTTGTTGGTGGATTTCTAACTCTCGGTAATTACGTATATATACCGGCCGGAGCGGTCGAATCCCGTACCTATTTTACGGTCGATGTCATCAAAGAGACTGTTGGAGATATCAACACAATATCAATCGAGTATCTGCCGGGTATGAATTTTCTGAAACCGGTTACGCTGACCCTGAGCTGGGACTTTCTGGATATTAGCCTGAGTGATATTCAGAGCGGAAATTTTGATATTTACCACTCTCAGGATGGTGAACTCTGGTATCCTGTCGATCACTCCGTCATGACTTTTAATTATTATTTCAAAACCGTTTCATTCGATACTGACCACTTTACCCGTTGGTCGTGGGGAATATGAGTTTTAAAAATCAATATAATTAGGATACTGTATAGCCTGTGAATAAACTTTTTATTGACGATATAGTAAATCTCGGCTTAAAATACTGTGGGCAGGAATACATTGAGAAGATAACAATTCTAAGGAGCGAGCGCGAACGAATCCTGCACAATATCTGGCGTGATGATGTTATCCCGGAAAAGTTTGAACCCTGCCGAAAAGAGACATTTTACCGCGATATAGATTACGATACTGCTATTCATTATGCCCGTAAATGTTTGGATGATTATAAATATTTGAAATATTTAAACGAAGTTGCCGATTTAGCAATTAATTACGGAGAACTGAATAGAGCCGAGAATCTTATCAATCGAATAATACATCGTTACCTGAAAGTTGCCGATAATGAGTTACTTGCCGCCGCCTACCACAAACTGGGAGATATCACCTTAATCAGAAACGATTATATTACATCCGAGACCGATTTTAAAAAAAGCCTTCAGTACTATACAAGTATAAAAAATCCTAAAGCAATGGCGGTGTTTACTAATGCATCCGGTATAATTAAAATACAACTCAACAAGATCGATCAGGGAATAACCCTTTTTAAAAAGGCGATTAAATTATGTCAGACAGCGGGTGATAATATTACTCTTGAGAAAGTTTATTCGAATCTGGGCAATGCCTACGCTGTCAGAGGCAAATGGAATCAGGCTTTGCAAAATTATACCTTAGCCCTTAATGTTAAGAATATCCAGAACCAGAAAACCACTTTGACAGATATTTACAGTAATCTTGCGCTTACCTACAAACACAAAAACGATCTATCCCGAGCCTGGGAAAACCTCAAAAAGTCTCTCGAATTAATCGAGGAAACGAAAAATAAGTATCAGAAGGGATTAGCTTATCTTCTTGAGGCTGAGTTATTTTACAGTGAGGGAAATTTAACCTCGGCAACCGCATTTGCTACCTCCGCCTTCGTTATTTTTACCGAAATCGGTGATCGCTTAAGCGTTGCCGAAGCCTACAAAATCATGGGTATGATCAATCGTAAGAATGGCGAGCACGAGGTTGCCCTTTCGTTTTTTGAAAATAGCCGTCGGATCAATGATGAAATGAATAATTTTCATAATCTGGCGGAAACATTAATAGAAATTGGGGAATTACACGAGGAGACCGGCGACGAGGTAAATGCTCTCAAGGCTTACAAACTTGCTGTGGATAGTTTCGAAAAAATCGAAGCCGACGAAAAAATCAATACGGTTCTTAAACATATTGAACGACTAAAGAAGCAAAAGTAGTACGGCTTACTAAGATTATAGCCTTTAAATTTTGGATTGTTTAACTTATCGCCCAGAACATTGGGCGATATTCTTTTGAAAATATGATAGAAAGCAATGAATAAATACCAGTTTATATTCGACAAAATCACTGACTCCATTCTCCTCTGCGAAAGTGATTACTCAATCAGTGAGTCGAATCGTGCCGCCGAGGTCGTACTCGGGCAGGGCGACAAGCTAACCGGGCAAAAGTGTTATGAAGTCATACGATCGCTTGACCATCCCTGCCTGGACTGCCCGCTGTCCGACTCTTTAAAAAGCGGTACGATCATTCCCCTGGTTAAATTTGATGACCGTTTCGGAGAATTCTTCGAAGAACGCACCTATCCGGTAATAAATGCGGAAGGACAGATCGAATCTTTTATTATCACCTGGAAAAATGTTACCAAAAGCCGAGAGATTGAGGAGAAATCGGCTCAATTAAAAAAACTATCGGCTCTTGGGCAGATTAGCTCCGGCGTCGCCCATGACTTCAATAACGTGCTAACGGTTGTCCTCGGACGGATTCAACTTTTGAAAAAGCAGACTTTGGATCCCTTGATCCTTAATAGTCTCGATATGATTGAAAAATCCGCCCTGGACGGCGCTTCCAAGGTCCGCAAAATCCAGGAATTTTCACGACCGAAAGAGGGGCGTCTCGACGAAGTCATCGACCTCAATAAACTCCTGCAGGAAGTCCTCGAGATCACGCGCCCGAAATGGGACATCGCCGCTAAAGTCAAGGGCATTTTGATTGAACCGATCCTCGATCTTGAAAAAAATGTTTACATTTACGGCGATTCGTCCGATTTGAGAAATGCCTTTACCAATATAATTTTCAACTCCGTCGATGCAATGCCGGAAGGCGGAATTCTCTCAATCAAGACCGGTTGCAGGA
>JALOAB010000305.1 GCA_023229045.1 Fidelibacterota bacterium | reverse complement strand
GAATCCCCTATGCGCTACAAAATGTGGTCGGTATATGTGCTGAGAAGTCTGCGGGATGGTCGATATTACGTTGGCATGTCGGAGGATGTTCAGAAACGCTTGAGGACCCATAACATGGGCAAGGTATCATCGACTAAATCGAGACGTCCTTTTGAGTTGATATACACTCAGGAATGCAGTAATAGAGAAACTGCGAGGGACATGGAGAAATACCTGAAGACATCGGCGGGGAATCTTCTTGTATTACAGTTGAACTTTAAAACTATATGATTCTTGTGAATAATTATTTGAAGAAGTATATTTTATAGCGGTTGAATTTGAGAAATGAGCCAATAAACCAAAAGGAGGACAGATTATGTGTCAAAAAATTGCGAGTTGTGTTTTTTACTATGCGGGTATTCTGAGTCTTGTTTTGGGTATTCTTGAGAAATTGTTTGGATTTATGCTGTTCGATCTCAAACCATCACGCTTCCTGATGTTCGCGGCTGTTTGTGCAATTTACACGATTGCCAGCGTTTTATATAAGCCGGTCTGCGAGAAAAAAGAGTAAAGTAACTTTAAATCGTTGGGAAAAATAAATATCTCTTCACCGTATTCGAAGAGAAAGGGGGGCTTTATATTAAATTATTGGGAATATACTTGGGGATTCAACCTATTTTAAAATACTAAATGAAATGATTGCTTGTTGAGATTTTCAAATTTCAAATTAAGGTACAAGGATAGGTTGATTTTCATCAATGTGATCCTAATTTTATAATTCTCTTAATCATTATTAAATTATGTACCAGTTGAATTTAATCGTATATAGCAAGGAAATTATCGGATGAAAATGAACTTCAGCGTAAAATTAATCTTATCACTTCTTTTGATATTTGGATTTCTTTATTCTTCAGAAGAAATCGATAGAATACAAAAGGCAATTTCAAAAGAAAACCTCAAGTGGAAAGCCGCCGAGAACTGGGTAACAAAATTACCACTTAAAGAGCGCCGTCTATTGTTAGGCTATTCATTTGATCCGGCTCAGGCCGCTTATGTTCAGCAGGTAGAATTGTCAGAGGTTGAAGATTTACCATTAAAATTTGACTGGCGCAATAATGACGGTAATTGGATTACTCCGGTCAAAAATCAAGGGCAATGCGGCAGTTGTTGGGACTTTTCGGCGGTCGCTCAGGTTGAAGCCTGGTGGAAAATAAGCAATAATTCAGATGATATGCTTGATTTATCAGAACAATTTATACTTTCCTGTGGCGATAATGGCGGGTGCAATGGAGATGCGATTGGAACCGCCCTGGATTTTATAGAAATGAATGGAATTCCACCGGAAACATGCTTGGAATACCAGGCTTCAGATACTGTGCCTTGCATCAGCGTCGGCGCCAATTATGAAGATAGCTTGACCTTTATTTCAGGTTGGGGTTATATCACAACAGATAAAGCTATAGTGAAAAATATCAAAAATGCCATATATCGGCATCCCGTTTCTGCATCATTTGATGTGTACTCGGATTTCTACGCTTATTCAGGCGGTGTATATGAACACCTTGATACCGCAACTTACGAAGGAGGACATGCAATTCTCATCGTTGGCTGGGATGACAGTGAACGGAGTTGGCTTTGTAAAAATAGCTGGGGCACAAGTTGGGGTGAAAGTGGCTATTTTCGGATAAAATGGGGGGAATGCAATATTGGTACCTATTCTCCTTTTATTCATGAAGAGATAATCAGCACTCCTTCACTGGTTTTTTCACCGAAATCAGTAGATTTGATTTTAACTGCTGGTGATTCTGCTGACGTGGTCTTTACCGTAAAAAATAATGGTACAGGCAATTTAGAATGTTCGGTAATAGATAATATAGTCCAAAATATGTTTCACATTGATGACTTTCAATCCTATGATGGTAGTTCGTGGTGGTGTGGAACTTCTGATATTGGTGGCTATAATAACAGTTGGTTACAATATTTATTAACACCTTTATTGGATTTATCGGGTACGACACAGCCAAAATTAACCTGGAAAGGTAAATGGGCGGTTGAGGATACGAGTGGCGCCGAGTTACCTTATGACGGGTGGGATGGTTGTAATGTTTGGATTTCCACCGATGGTTTAAATACCTATAATATTATCGAGCCGCTATCACCAAGGTATAATTGTGAAAATTTATATAGTTTTTCAGGCCCTGAGTGCTGGAATCTGGGTTCGCCTATTCCAGGTTGGGGCGGCAATAGCAACGGCTGGATTGATATCGAATTCGACCTGTCGCTATATTGCGAAGATAGCGTCGTAATTGCTTGGGCGTTTGCCTCGGATCAAGGCCAATGCACAATCAACGATACGAGTCTGACGGGATTCTCTGTTGACGGTATTCTGATTAAAGATGGAAGCAATCTAATTTACCAAAATAGCGCTGATTCGATCGGAGGGATGCATACAGTCGGATATGGTGGCGTAACGGCTCAATGGATTGAAATAAATAGTGACGATTTGATAATCACATCTGGTGACAGTATATCTGTTAATGTCAAGATTTTAACCGCCGATGTAGAACCCGGTGAGTATAAAATTTATCTTAATTTTCTTTCAAATGATGAAACGGTTGTTGATAATGTGGCGACAATCAACCTTATCATAACGCCCACTGTTGTTCCGATTAGACCATCTGAAAATGACCGAGCTCCGTCACGGTTCAAACTTGATCAAAACTACCCCAATCCGTTCAATCCGGTTACGACTTTTAGTTATCGATTGCCTGAAGAATCGACGGTTGATCTGAGCATATTTAATTTCCGCGGGCAGTTAATACAACAATTAGTGACCGGCAGGCAAGAGGTTGGCGTTCATACCATTCAATGGAATGCCGAACGTTTTCCTTCCGGGATATATTTCTATCGATTGAAAGCGGGGAAAAATACTCAGACCAGAAAATGTATCCTTTTAAAATAGTATCTTGTACAATGAAAATATCCAAGCGATCCGAGTTAATTCT
>JALOAB010000155.1 GCA_023229045.1 Fidelibacterota bacterium | reverse complement strand
ATCAGCATACCCGTGATGTTGGCGCTCTCCTTTCTGGTCATTAAAAAAGGGGCTAATCTGGGAGTGAAGATTCTGTATGGCGTCGTGGCGATGCTTGGCATCTCGCTAATCCTATTTTTCATCGGGAAAACTCCCGAGGCGGCCACACTGGGATTCAACCTGGCCAATGCGGAGATGCGCAATACTGCCCAATTCTTTATGGTCTTTGCTATAATTTTTCCGGCCTGTACCGGGATGACGGCGGGAGTCGGTTTATCCGGCGACTTGAAAAACCCCGGTAAAAGCATCCCGCGCGGAACGACTACTGCGACCTTGATTGGAGCGGTAATTTATTTCTTCGTTTGTTATAAACTGGCGCATTCGGCGTCTCCCGAAGACCTGATTGGCAATCAATTAATCATGAGTAAGATTGCTTTTGGCGGTAAAATCATTATTCCGTTGGGTCTGGCGGCTTCCACGATTTCCTCGGCGATCGGCTCGGTGATGGTGGCGCCGCGTACCCTTCAGGCCCTGGCTACCGATGATTCATTTCCTTTTTCAAAGGTCAACAAGTGGTTATCGATGGGACGGATCAACGATAATGAACCTATTAATGCCTCTTTGTTAACCTGCATCATCGCAATAATTTTTGTCGCCGTTGGGAATGTCAATTCCGTGGCTAGTGTTATTACGATGTTTTTCCTGGTGGTTTATGGCTCGCTGTGCCTGATCTCCTTCTTAAATCATTTCGGGACTTCACCATCTTACCGGCCCTCTTTCCGATCGCGCTGGTATTTCTCACTGATCGGCTTCATCTTTTCGATTTGGATTATGTTCAAGATCAGCATGCCATACGCCACGGTTTCGATCCTTTTAATGATCGCCGTCTATGTTTATCTCAATTATCATCACAAAGAGCGCAAAGGGCTGGAGGCGATTTTTGCCAATGCAATCTTCCAACTGAATCGAGGCCTGCAGATCTTTTTACAAAAAGAGAGCAGCAAAAAGGATTTTGCAGAATGGCGCCCGAGCGCAATTTGTATATCGAAAGACACTTTCGAGCGCGATACCGCTCTGCGGTTTCTGAACTGGATTTCCTATAAATACGGCTTTGGTACTTATTTACATCGGATCGACGGTTATTATTCAAAAAAGACTTATAAGGAATCCAAAATTTTGCTTCAAAAACTGATCCAGATCAGCGAAGAGGTTGGGAATTATGTCTATATCGATACTTTTGTCACACCCAGTTACACCACCGCCATTGCCCAGGCGATCCAGATTCACGGGATTTCCGGCATGGAAAACAATATGGTCATTTTTGAATTCGATAAAGAAAATCCCGAGGAATTACCCCATATTATCGATAATTATAACCTGGTAAACGCCGGTAATTTTGACGTTTTAGTGTTAGCCGCAAGTCGCAAACCAATTTATTACCGGAATGGGATTCACGTCTGGATCAAAGCCAGCGATTCGGAAAACGCCAACCTGATGATACTCCTGAGTTTTATTATTCTGGGTAATCCTGAATGGAAAAACGGCGCCATAAAAATATTCAGTCTATGTAAAGAGGAAGAATATCAGGAAACCAGGCGAAATTTACAGGAATTGATCACCACGGGACGTCTGCCAATCACCACTCAAAATATCGAAATCATTATTCAGGAAGAGGATATATCCGCAAAATCTTTGATTAACAGCACTTCGTCTGACGCCGGGCTGACGATTTTGGGTTTCAAGGACGAGAGCCTGAATCATGAGAAAGAAGAGTTGTTTACCGGATATGACGAACTCGGAACCGTCGTCTTTGTCAATTCCAATACCAAAAAAGTGATTATATAATTGCTAATTCCCTTTTGAATTTTTCAGGGGAGTAAATATTCCTGATCGGCAAAATCTATTGATTTTGCAGGTGGAATTCAGCCCTTCCGGACTTCCCAGAGTTGAGCTCCGAAGTGATCCCATGGCAGGCGCCATTCATCGCACTTTTCGGTCTCAACGGAAAACTGTTGATTCATGAAATAAACCAGACAGGCTTTTTCTTGGCCTATATTTTTACACCCATGAGCTACGCCCGGCGGAATGACGATTAACTGCGAATTGCAATCACCAATCACGAAGCGCATCAAATTGCCATTAGTCGGCGAATCTGCTCGCAGGTCAACCAATATCAGCAGGATTTTGCTATCCGGCGGAACGAACCAGACGTCGGTCTGCCGGCGATGAACATGGAAGGCTTTGACGCTTTGCGGCGCCATATCGCTGAAATTGATTTGGGCAATTTTAAATCCGGGCACCTCGGTAAACATGCCATCCTCGATCCGGCTAAGTTCAGTGAAAGAACCACCATCGTCATTAAACCGACGTAACTTAATTATTCCGACACCCTCGATGGACGATTTCTCGCCGTAATTCTGTAAGCGCGCAACCTGTTCGATTTCTTTTTTAAACTGAACCTTCAATGTATTTCACCTCTCTGATTTGAAATTTGACAACGGATGGAAATTATGACAGAGTTTACAAAAAGACAAATACTCCGCGCTCTATTTAATAGGATTGCTTGACATTCCTCGAATCTGCTGGTAAATTTCTGGCAGTTTTTTTACCATGACAATCACCGTTTTTATAATATTTCTATTTGTCGGCATATCTTTAGTCACGCTCTTGCTTTTAGGCAATTTCATGGTTAAATCCGGTCGAAAGTCGGGTGCAGTCAACAATTCGCCAAAACCGCCTGCGGCCTTCGATCGATATTCAGTCAAATTTATCGTGATAGTCATTTTGATCGTCATGGCGAGCATCACATTGGCGGTTTCCTTACAATTGGGATTCAGGGAATCAGTCATCCATCCGTTAGCCGGAATTTTATTCGTTATGATCATGAGCAGTGGTTTCATCTATTTTCTCAGGCAAGAGGCGGATCATTCAAGCAAATCGACCCGATCCAAGAATCACGGAGACGAAGCATGAGCGCGCAAGATTGTGACCGCTGGGTGCCATTACATTTTCACTTTGCCGATAATTCCAAATTGACTATCGAGACTCAATTGTTGGATGCGGTTATTAATGACCTCGCCATCGAATCCGGTCGTCCGGATTTACGGATAAAATGCGCAATTGACGAACTCTACCAACCGAGCGCCCTGCGCTTTAACAACAGCGTCTTCCCTTACCTTTCGCTCTGGTTCAGATACGCGCAAATATTAACCATCGAAAAACATGCTAAATATACAGTCCCGCCAACCACCGATTTACTAAGAACTATTCTTTTCGAATATCTAAGAATTGCCGAATATATCTTCTGTCTGGCGACTTTTAGCCTGAATATCGGTTTGAATAAAATACTATCAGACCTGTTGGAACAATATGAATTGGTCGGTCGGTTGCTGGCTATGCTTTTTAAAAATATGGCACCGGAAGAATTTGTCAGCGGACTAAAAGGCTTGAAAGTCTTGCCGATTGGTTTTTGCGAGCAGGCTCTGAATACTGCCAATCAGATTAGTTTAAGTTTCCAGGAATTGTTACCCATGCTCCTGAATAACCGAATAGTTCGCGCGCGTTGTCAGAGAATGGACGACCAGATTATGCATCGCTTGCTGAATTTCAACTCCGGACCCAATCGACGAGCTACCGGCACTGCTTACGATTATCGTTACGATTTTTCTTATTCATCTTACCAATATTTATTTTTCGACCGTGTGATGGTTTTACCTATAAAAAAACGCACCGGCTTTTGCTGGCAACGCTTAAGAGTGCGCTGTGATGAAATTTTCATTTCTATTTATTTAATAAAACAAGCCGTCGCTCGTTTGGTTTACCTGACTGAATCGTCCAACTCCGGGGTTTCCTTATCAACCATTTCGAAAGGTCATACCAGCGCCACTATCGAAACGCCCTGGTCGGCTCTGACTTGCCAGATGAACTACGCAGGTAGCCGCGAATCCTGCGAATTCATTTTGACCAATCCTTTATATGAGATTGGCATTTGCCTGCGGCAGATAGCGATTGGACTTGATCTGAGCGATCTCCCTTTGCTGATCGCCAGTCTCGGCTTAAGACCGAATATGGAGCCGTTATGAAACGAGCCGGTTGGATAGCGACAGGTTCTGCATTATGATCGGTTTGGGATTAAATATACTCTATGGTTTATTTTGGATGGTGACATTTATAGCAATCGTTCCAACCTTGATTGTACTCGAACAGCGCTACTTCAGCGACCGGTTTCATATTCCGGGACAAGAAACAAATTTGATCCGATTTTACCGTCAATTTTTTACTACAAGCAGGTCAAATCTTCGGGGCGACCGGCTTTCGTTGCCATTTTCCATTCAGATTTTCAATCTGGTCGAGACCGCTTTTCTATTAGCGCTCTGGTTGATTTTACCGTACCAAATGCAGATTTTAGACGATTTCCCGGTTTGGTTATTACTGGTGATTGTTGCTTTTTCATTCAATATTATCAACTCTATTAGCGCGGCTGAAGATCTGGATACGGAAATTGGTACCGCGGGCATTTTAAAAAATGGCATAAGTCTGCTAAGTAGTTTTATCCCGGTTCTTATAACGCTTTTAATCGTGATCTCTTCCGACCGCTATGAAAACTTTGCTGATTTATCGCTGAAACAAGGCGGTTTCTGGTTGGGTTTTATCCCGCGCTGGAATATTTTCCGGTCGCCATTTCATTTTTTGACTGCAATAAACTATATAGTGAATTTAGTCATTCTGATGCGGATGAACGATAAGGGCTTTCAACCATTCGAATTTCAGGAGCCGTCCGAAATTTACAATGGACGACACGCGAAGTTTGGCAGCTTCCTGCAGTTCAATCGAACGGCGTTATTGTTTACCCTTTCGGCTCTGATGGTCTTCCTATTTTTGGGTGGCTGGCCGCAGGCATCCGACTGGGAAATCCGTCGTCTGGCATCTCTACCGGGCGGAGTTTGGTTCCTGTGTAAATCTATTATAGTTTTCGGTATGTGTTCAATAATCAAATATCGCCTGCCACTCCTCGGCGTCAGGCAAATTTTAAATTTTAACCTCAAAATCCAGGTTCCGGTGCTGATCTTAGTATGGCTGGGCGCACTGGTTGTTCGGTGGTTATGATAACTGAATTCAACTGGATGCCGGTTATATTCTGGTGCGCGGCAGGTTTAACGCTGATACCTTCGGGTATTGCGATTAAGCAGTCAGATTTAAAAAAGGTCATAATGTACGGATTGGTTGCACAGTCCGGCGTTTTCCTGCTGTTATTAACACTCGGAATCGCCTGGCCGGCATTCATTTACCTGGTTCTCATGCTACTCCTCGATGTTCTGATGCTCTATGGCAACCAAATTATCCCATCACAAGATCCGCCGGAAACGCCACGCTCTAAGCTAGTCCTGATCGCGGAAGCCGGAATGTTCGCCGTTTTTTTCATTTTAATCGTCGCAGCTTTTTATCTGATTGTTCCTAAAGAATTTTCAACAATCGGAGATTCCGGCATCTCTTTAAAACCGGTCGTTTTCGACATCTCTCTATTGTTGATATTATTTGGTATTTTACTGGTAATAATTTTCAG
>JALOAB010000154.1 GCA_023229045.1 Fidelibacterota bacterium | reverse complement strand
CGCACCTCCGAAAGGCGCAATTCATCCATCCAGACCTGACCTTTGACGGTTCCGGTTTTAAAGGCATTGACATAACCGGCATTATCCTCCCGATTTCGCAAACCTATATTGAGATGTTTGACATTTGCCAGAGATGGTTTGCCATGAATGATGATTTCCTTCCCGGTATAGGCGCCGTTTAACTTTTCGCGGTAATGGCGGATCGTAACGCCATATATATCGGTATAAATGCGATATTCGCCATCGCCGATATAATCCTCTTCGGATTCAAATTTTTTCAGTGAGGTCAGAAAATCGAGATCGAGTTCCATCTCATTTTCCTCAGCCCAACCGGGGTAGATCGGTTGGCGATATTCATAATAGTTCGTTGTCGGTGGCGAATTCTCAAATATTTTGCCAAATCTTATAAAAAACTGAAGGGGTGTTTCTTCATCATTTATGAACTGGTAACCATCCGCACTTAATTCGTGGCCATTGATAAACATTTTCATCACTTTATAGGTGATATAGCTGGCTTCTTCGTGAAGCACCTTTTTAGCGGCGCATAATTCACCGGGAAACAACCCGGCGCCTTCCTGGGGCAGATTCAGCACTAATGACTGTTCTTTAGCCCGTATCTGATTGATTTCGTCATATTCACCCTGAACGCCGCGGGGCGGTTCGTATATGTCAGGATTGTCTTCGGTATTGATAACTGAAATCGCAAAGGAAGTCTCATTTTCCAGAAAGGCGGCGGTATCTTCGGTGGCAATCCCCAGGTCTTCCCACTCGTTGCCGACCAATTCAACCTTAGCTATAAAAACGGAATCTTTACCGGCAAGGCCGTCAAACCAGATCCGGCAAGCCCGAATACTTTCCCAGGCGATGTCTTCGCCGGTTTCACTTTTAGAAAAAGCTGTTAGGGGAACCTGGTACAATTTCCATCCGGTTGGATTGTTAGGATTATTATTAACATAAGTCTTGCCAGCGATAAATTCGTTACCTGCGTCTGATAAATCAAAGGAAACCGTAAAGTAGTCGTTAGTAAGATCAATGGCATAATTACTGTTCAGGTCTTCTGAATCCGGGAAAAGACCGTTGGAATCTTTAGCGTTTCCCTGGGTGCCGTTGATGTAGCGATATTCCCGGTCTCCTTCGGTATATTTCCAGTTATCGGAATGTGGATCCAAGGGATCGCGTCCATATTCTCTGAGCCGTTCATCGCCGTATCCAAGAACACCATACTTGGCAGTCATGATGGTTTCATCTTCATCCCAGATTCCATCCAGACCGGTATCTTCCCGATCTTCTTCCAGCAAACCATTGCCCATAGTCAATCCGGCTTCGGCGATATCTTCGGTATCGAGTTTCCTATTGGGGAGCTGATCTTCGCTGATCTGCCCGAGATCGATATGTAAAGTGCCGGAATTACCCTTAACCCAAACATCGACATACTTAGTGCGGGATTGATCATAATAACTTTGAGGAAAAGCATAGGTGATGCCACCCCAGGCCGACTGAACCGGAGCCACTCCGTCCGCTACTGCAATTGACCACTGCGGATCGACACTTAGCACCAGGATTTCGGTCTTAGTATTCTGAGCAGTCATACTGACTTCTTTATCCGGCCAGATACTGGTGGTGGCGATACCGTTCCAGGGATTGAACCAGTATGAAAAGCCGCGTTCATTTTCAGTTTTACCAAGGGGAGCGGCCGAGTGCGACCAGTAGCGACGCATGATAGGTGGTGCGGTGATGCGTTTAGAACTCTCGAAGTCGTCGATGAAACCGACACCTCTGCGATCGCCGGTATCCTCATTATTAAGGGTATTGGGATTCGGCAACACCTGGGCAATTTCACCTTCGATGTCGAAAGACGACGCGGCATTCGTACTTACCAGGGGCAACCAGTTAATCGCCCGGGTCAGAAAATCAAGATCACGGTAATACCGACCGTTGATATCCCAGACGAAATTCCGCATCGGTTCATAACCAACCTCCACTTTTTCGTCGGCAACCGACTGCCCGAAGTAAAGAGCGGTGCCGCCGAGGTAACTATTATTACCAAAGTCGTATTGCGCCCGCGCGCCGATGATTGTTTTCTTATCCAGCTGAAAATATTGATTCTTTTCGTATTTCACTTCCAGCTTGGCGTCCGGATTAGTCGCATCCGGCGTCAGGAGCGTCAATGTACCCGAAAAATAATCAATCGTATAATCTACGCCCCTGGTCAGATCACGGTTATTAAAAGTAACTGTCTCGCTGTTTTCAATGACCATCGGCCCTAGATTGAGAATCGAACTACGGTTCTTATAACTGACAACTATCTTAAATTTGGTCTCGCCGGAAATATCATTATCGGTCCGGTTACTGTCATACATCGCCGAACAATTGTAGATCTGACTGATATTTGGATTGCGTAAACCGGAAGCGTCTTCAGGATCATACTGGAAGGGACGCAGATAAGGAAACCACAGTTCCCCTGAAAAAAGATTCAGAATTGCGCCGTTATCAATGTCGATAACACCATCCGGATTTGGATTTCCGTTATTATCCACTCGATCAAGACCAAATATTTCCAGATACTTTTTACCGGTCTCGGTATCTGTGTTTTGATCACCCTGACCCAGAGTATAGACTATATCCAGCTCGAATCCATCTTTGTTTATACCGGTGGTGCCCAGATAATAAACATTTTTAAACTCCAGATTCCAGCAGGGATGGGTTGGAAGCATTTCCTGGGGTTTAATTAATTTCAACTTGATGTTAGCGGTCGAGGTGTCCTCACGACTATAATCTCCATATTCCTCACCCGGAATAGTGTTTTTATTGGCATCGACCAAACGATACGCTACCGCCAGAATCTCGCCCTCCTGCACCTGGGTTACCATCCGGATATAACCCAAAGTCACATCAACAAAGTAATCCGTATTCAGTTCCATCAGTTTGAAAATCCGATTTTCACTGTAGTTAGAATCCGGAGTGGTAGGGCGCGGATCGATATAGGCGGTACCGTAGGCACAACCGGCTGTTTCTTCAGTTTGAGATTTATAAACACGCAGATCGGCTACTGTGCCTCTCGGATCGGCGTGAAATAATTGATCGGTCTGATAACCCCGATACATATTATCGCGAAAGAGGGTATCGAGATAAAAATAAAGATTACGGCGATATTCGTATTCCTTGATGTTGACTACGGATGTTTGCGCGCCGCCGTCGATGCTTAATTTTTCTTTTTTCCCTTTCTCGATACTGGCGATCGCGGTAACATCGATCCCGCCGAATTTCATCAAGGCTTTTAAGCCAAACAGACCGTTATTTTTCCCGGAAAATGTGACAAACTGGGTGCCGGGAAGGGACAACGCCACGTTACCGGCTTCGACTTTTTGGACGATGTCATCTTCCTGACCGGTGTAAATTATTTTGATTGCATTCTCAAAGTCAAAATCACGCTCGCTGTCCTGGTCTATCAGAATACTAATCCGGTCGCCAATCTTGCCTTCGATATTCAACTGCTGTTTCTGGTCGACGATAAAACTGGTCGAAGTGCCTTCGCGATAGCTACTGCTCACCTGTGAACGTTTTTGATTCTGCAGGCGTCCATTAATATTGACGTTGCCGGAAACCCGTAAGGCGACATGCTGACCGGCAATATCGGCTCCGATCAGTTCCAATTTATCACTTGCGGCGGTTTCGACCTTTTTAGCCAGGGTCAATTCAACGAACTTGGAGTGCCAGTCGCGTTGTTGCCGCATATTGAAATAACTATTAACCGGAATCCCCATCGGAGTCAAAACCGAAGTGCCTGCCAGATCGGTTGAGAAAATAAAATTCTGACCGGACTTATCCAGATTTTGGCTCGTTTTGGTACCGGGAAATTTTACTTTTATAACATTACGATTCAGCCTGATATAATCAGATGATGCCAGTGACAGACCGCGTTTGCTTTCAAGATTGGCGGACGCATAGCGACCGGCCAACCAATCGACTTTTATTGAAAATACCGCAGGCTCCTTGTCCGCCGCCAAGCTGGGGGCAAAGATTCCCATTAAAATAAAAATGGTTATACAACATCTTTTGATCAGATCGATACTAATGTAACAGCCTTTTTAATATGGTGGTTAAAACGAAGCGGAGTTTACTTCGCGAAAGGTAACAATTCTAAAAAAACACCTCAATTAGGATTGCTTTCAAACTTACCTGCCAACTTTAATTTTTGCGCTAACCGGGCAAATGCCTGTCCACGATGGCTGATCAAATTTTTTTCACTTAAATCCATTTCAGCAAATGTCCGTCCGATTTCCGGTAAGAAAAACACCGGATCGTAGCCGAATCCGCCTTTACCACGGGATTGTCGCAAAATAATACCATCAATGCGACCTTCTTCAGATAGAGTCAAATCCGGCCGGTAATAAACAGCTACACACCGAAAATGCGCCTGTCGTTGCGAGTCGGGTACAGTTTGCATGACTTCCAGGAGTTTGGTCACGTTCTGAGCGTAAGTGGCGTTCTCGCCGGCAAAGCGCGCCGAAAAGACTCCCGGCTGTCCGTTCAAAGCATCCACTTCCAGACCTGTGTCGTCTGCAATAGTCGGCAATCCTGCAAATTCCGCAACCATATATGCCTTCTTTAATGCGTTTTCGAAGAGCGTGTTCCCATCTTCGACAACCACGGGACTGTTCGGAAATTCATCCAGTGTATGCCAGACTACTTCCGGAAGCACAAATACCCGCTTAATTTCGCGAATCTTATCACGGTTGTTAGTAGCTATCAATATATCCATTCAATATCTGTCTTGATTTTAAAAATGCTGGAAATGTTATGCAATAATTAAATGAATGTCAAGTATTGTCCGTCACAAACAAAAAATAAAGCCGACCCGATACCAATTACCGGACCGGCTTTTTACTCAATTATTAATCTAAAATCAGTCTCGATGGTGAATCGAAACCGCGCCGGAGGTTCTGATCTTCTCGGCGCTCACTGAACCGTAATAAATGATTTTAACCGCCCCGGAGGCAGTCCCGGTCAGTTCGCCGCCTTGCATATTCAATTCGACACGACCGGCGCCGCTGACCTGTAAATTGGCATTGGTGATGACACTTTCGACCAGATCGGCGCGCGTTGCGCCGGTGCCCTTCAAATCCAGATCCTTAATAACGTTGTTGCGCGCCCGGACCTTACAAGCCCCGTCAAGTTTAATCTGCAGTCGATCGCAGGTGAAATCATCCAATTCAATCCTCACGGCATCCGCGGAAATAACTTTTTCAATGCGCGGCATGATTACCAGAGCTTCAAGTTTGCCTCTGGGGTGAATGAATCGATCATTTTCAAATATTAACCGATCTCCAACAACCTCGATTCTTGCCTTTTCCTGAACAGACTGTGGCGCGGTCACCTCAATGCTGAACTGCTCACCCTGTCGGATTGAGACGGTCCAGTTATCGCGCACCTCGACATTTTTAAAATCGCTGAAATGGTAATTGGTTATGACATCTGGTTCCGTAATATCATAACTATCATCGAACCTGGGAGACACTCCCAGCATTATCCGAACGATGATCATGAAA
>JALOAB010000153.1 GCA_023229045.1 Fidelibacterota bacterium | reverse complement strand
AACGTATTTTTCACGCCATAACATTGCGTATAATGGTTTAAATGTCCATCTTTTATTCGTGATAACCTGTGAAAATCCGGATTTGGCGCAGAGTGTTCCTGGAAGTCTCAGATTTTTTCTTTCCACGGTCAGACTCAATATTTGGTTCCCTCAATAAAACATTCCGCGATTCTCGCATATCAGAAGGCGGATTGATTGTAAGCAGAAATTCAAATTAAGTCAAGAATTTTCTTAGTAACAAGTGAAGAGTGATCCGTCTGCGCCGGATTTCGCTCCGCTCAACATGGTGACGTGAATCAGGTTTCAGGAAACGGGTATCGGGTTACGGGAATTCGTGATGAATAACTGCGAACTCGCAACTCGCAACTCGCAACTTTAGATAAAAAAATCTGTAACCTTTACCCTAATTTTATCTCTGAGATAAGAAAGGTTTTTTAAGGAGTGATTTCAATGCAAAAAATACGATTTATTTTGATGATTTTAGCGGCGATATTCGTCGGCGCTCTGAATAGTTGCACTCCGGCTTACAAGCAGGAGCGCACAACCGCCATTTCAATTATTCAATCCAATATCGACGCGCAGGGCACGAGACTGAGCCTGGAATTTTATAAAGGCAGGGCGCATAATCATCCGTCTTTCGCGATCTGGCTCGAAGACCTGGAAGGAAATTTTATCCAGACGATTTTCACCACCCGTTACGTCGCCACCGGGATTTACGGGCACGGCGAACTCGAATCCGGGAAATGGAAACCGGAACCGGGCGAGGCGGTGCGTCCGGCGACTCTGCCATACTGGGCGCATAAACGTGGGCAATTAAGCGATAAAATTCCCGACCTGCCTTCGCCAAAAAATCCGCTTGCGGACGCCATCAGCGGCGCCACGCCGTCGGCTGATTTCATTCTGCAAACCAAAGCCGATAAAATTCTGCCGCGCCGTTTTCGGGTTCTGCTGGAAATCAATCAAGCCTGGGACTCCAATCGCTACTGGACGAATAATAAATTCCCGGACGATTTCGATTATATGACTTCCCTGCAACCAGCCCTGGTTTATGCGGTTACAATCGATCTGGATAGTGATATTTCCGAATATTTTCTGAATCCGATCGGACACAGCCATTACTCCGGCAAAAACGGCTTGCTCTACACCGATCTCAGCACCTTAACGACGGCTTTGGAAATTGTCGGGAAGGTTATTGTGAAAATTGACAGGCAGGTGCAGTGATGAAGCGTCAATTTTTCATAATCGCTATTAGTTTATTGCTATCCGTCAGCCTATTCGCGCAGACTGGTGTGATCCGCGGTCGGGTCTATGACAAGAAGAACAATGAACCATTGCCTTTCGTCAATGTTATCGTCGTCAATCAAAGCATCGGCGCCGCGACCGACCTGGACGGCAATTTCCTGATTAACGGCGTCGAACCCGGATTTTATATCCTGATGGCTTCATTCATCGGTTATAAAATCGCTTACTCGGCTGAAATCCAGGTCAATAACGCCCGATCGGCTTTCGTCGAGATCGGCATGGAACAGCAGGCTATCGAATTCCAGCAGGTGGAAGTCCGCCCGTCGGAATTCCTGAAAAAAATTGACGCGCCCATATCCGTGCAGAAAATTATTCTGTCCGATATCGAAAAGGCGCCCGGCGCCAACCGCGATATTTCGAAGGTCATTCAGTCTTTTCCGGGAGTTGGCGCGACCGTTTCTTACCGTAATGACGTCATCGTGCGCGGCGGCGGTCCCAACGAAAGCCGCTTTTATCTCGACGGCATCGAAATTCCCAACCTGAATCACTTCGCGACGCAGGGCTCTTCCGGCGGTTCGAACGGCATTCTGAACGCCGATTTTATCGAAACCGTCGATTTCTATTCCGGCGCCTTCCCGGCTAATCGCGGCAACGCCCTCAGCGGCGTTTTTGATTTCAAGCAAAAATCCGGCAACAAGGAGCGCGCCAATCACCGCGCCGTGCTGGGCGCTTCCGAAATGGCTTATACGGTTGATGGACCGCTCACCGAAAGAACGACCTATCTTTTTTCAGTGCGGCGCTCTTACCTGAAGTTTTTATTCGACGTCATCGGTCTGCCGTTCCTGCCGACTTTCAACGATTACCAGCTGAAAACCGAAACGGTCTTTGACCCGAATAACCGGCTCGTGATCCTCAGTCTCGGCGCCCTGGACAATAACCGGCTGAATCTCGGTATCAAAAATCCTGATGAACAACAACGATATATCCTGAATTACCTGCCGGAGAGCGATCAGTGGAATTATATGATCGGCGCCGCCTACACTCATTTCCGCGGCAAGAGTTTCCAGACCTATGTCCTCAGTCGCAATATGCTGAGCAATAAGTCCTATAAATATGCCAATAATGACGACAGCGCCGAATCCAATAAAATCCAGGATTACGTTTCACAGGAAATCGAGAACAAGTTCCGCTTCGAAAATACCTGGCGCGATCGCGGCATAAAAATCACCTACGGGGTAAGCGGCGAATATGCCAAATACAATAATACGACTTATCAGGAACTCTACCTGGCCAATTCGCTTTTCGTGAAAGATTATTCCAGCGACCTGGATTTATGGAAATACGCCGCTTTCGGGCAAATCAGCAAACCGTTTTTCCGCGATCGTTTGACGCTTTCGGTCGGCCTGCGTGGCGACGGTAATACCTATTCTAAAAGCATGTCCAATCCACTCGCGCAATTGTCGCCGCGCTTTTCGGCTTCATATATTCTGACCGAAAAACTCAACCTCAATTTCAATACCGGACGCTATTATCAATTGCCGTCCTATACCACGCTCGGCTATCGCGACTCCGTCGGGACGTTGGTCAATAAATTCAACGATCTGAAATATATTTCTTCCGATCATTTTATCGGTGGCGTCGAATATATTACCGGCATCGATACCCGCATTTCAGCCGAATTATTTTATAAAATATACCAGCGATATCCGTTTTCCGTAACTGATTCCGTCAGCATTGCCACCAAAGGCGGCGACTTCGGCACGGTCGGCGACGAGGAGGTTGTTTCAACCGGAACCGGTCGGGCTTATGGTTTTGAATTCTCCGGGCGCTATCGCGTTTTACAGAATATTTCCGGCATTTTCTCCTATACTTATGTGCGCAGTGAATTCGAAAATAGCGATGGCGAGTACATTCCGAGTTCCTGGGACAGCCGCCATATTCTGACACTGACCATGTCGAAAATGTTTAAAGGCAACTGGCAAACCGGAGCAAAATGGCGCTTCGTCGGCGGCTCGCCCTATACGCCTTACGACCTGAATAAATCCGCGCTGGTCGCGGCCTGGGATACCCAGGGACGACCGTTCCTGGATTATACCCGTTTCAACCGTGAACGCCTGGGTAATTTTTTCCAGCTTGATATCCGTATCGACAAATCCTTCAATTTTGAGCGCTGGTCATTGCTGGTCTATCTCGATATTCAAAATGTGTTCAACAGTCAGGCGGAACAGCCGGATATCGTCCTGCCGGTTTACGATGCCAGCGGCAATCCGGTTATCCTTAATCCGGGCGATCCCTTGGATGATCAGCGTTACGACCTGAGGAGCATCGCGAATACTACCGGCACGATCCTGCCGAGCATCGGGATCACCGTCGATTTTTAACCACGAATGAACACTAATAAGAACACGAATGAACGCTTTTTTCCGATAGACGTAAGACGTAAAGCGTGATAAAATTTGACCTTCGGTCTTCAGAAGGTCGGTTTGACAAATCGAGCCAAAAATAAAATATTTAATTCAGACCTTCTGAAGGTGACGCCACATAATCATAGTCCCCATTCAATCATTTCAATCATAGTTTGGACAATCATTCCGATCATAGTTCGAGACTATTCCCCGTCAGGTCTGTGAACCTGATTGAATAAATAGGTGATTCAGGGTGTACCCTGCACTACAACGTACACCTGCGAGCTTACTTCCGTCGGAAGGAATATTTTTCCAGTAGAAGTCTTGATCATTTTGCGTTGGTCACCGAAATGAGCATCGTCATCCGGCAAACCCGGCATTACAATTTTCTGGAAATCAGTCCCATTCCAATGATAGAAATTATAGCGCGTTCCAAATATCCAGTAATCATTCGGTGTATAGAGATTGATTCGTACCGCGGTTCTACCCATGCTCTTTAAGGGTAATCCCAGTTGCGAAAGATTCGTTATGGAATAATTCAGGGATTGTCCCTCAGATTCTAAAAGGAATGACTCCCACCCAATTAAATACAATTTCAAGGAATCATTAAAAGAACAACGAGATACGGCTAAATCATACATACTATTGTCTGTATTAAATAACTTTACTGGCGTACCGGTAGTGTCTTGCCCATCGTAGAGTTTTGTCCACTGATTATTGTAACACTTCCAGTATTGTTGGTAAATTACTCCTGTGATAGTTGGAAGCTGAGAGATTGCATACATTTCACATTTAGAAACACCAACTATGTTTGTAAAATGAAACTCCGTTGGCGCTTTGGAATACACCCATTCGGACTTATAGCCATCTTTGGTATAGACCATGCCATTATCACCCACGGCGATAAAGAATCCCTTGCCGTCCGTCCAGACACTGCGCAGTTCACCAGTCGGTTCAAATTCATATCGGGCCCATTTTTTTGTCCGATTGTCGAACTCAGCTAATGCAGGTTTTGAGATAGTTCCTCCCATATTATCGCCATACGCTAAATAACCAGCGGCAACCATAAAATGGTTGTCTCCGGTTACATCATTCGGCTTCATGAGAATATCTAGAAAGCCAATGGTTTCATTCCAAGTTTCCCCATTCCAATGTAAACCCATATAACTAGTGTTTTTCCCATTTATTACAGATCCATGCATATCACCCATTACCCAGGCGTCGTCATTTGAAAAAGCATGCACTCCTCCCAGAAATGAAGGCCACCACGCCACTGTATCCACCCGCCAGGTAAAAGTGCGGTTGCCCGGAGGGTATTCGCAGGTTGTTGGCTCAGGTTCAGTATTGTCCGGACAGGCAAGAAATAATACGGAGAAGAAAGCTAAAATTACGGTCAGGAAATTAATAAAGGTTGATTTCATCCTCCGCATCAAAATTCCTCTTGTTTTATCAAGTTCTCGCATTTAATAGAAAGGTACAATCCGGCTGTTTAAAATACAATTTATAATCTCAGTTCACCACTCTTCTTTAAAGGGGCTCTCAGCGGAGCGATCTCCAATTGAAAATCAGAACAGGAATCCAGCTCTGAAATATCCGACTGATCTGATTTCGCCCGGCTGGAAGACGCTTTTGTCGCCCCAGCCGGTTATCAATTCGACCGGTCCGATCGGCGAAAGGTATTTCAGCCCGATGCCGTACCCTAACAGGTGATGCGGACCCGTAATGGTTTCATGGAATCGGTTGCGGAATCCAAGGGCGACATTGGCAATCGCTTTGACTTGTAAATTGTGCAGAATATTATAGGCATAATCGCACCGCAGGGTGGTTATCTCCGAGCCGACCAGCTGATCGTACTCGACCCCGACGAAAGTCTCCGGTCCGCCGCGATAGACAAACCGGTTGGTGAAACCGT
>JALOAB010000152.1 GCA_023229045.1 Fidelibacterota bacterium | reverse complement strand
ATGAATTAATGCAGTATGTTCCGGGACCGGATTTCCCAACCGGCGCTTTCATACTTGGCAAGGGTGAAATACGGAAAGCCTATGAAACCGGTCGGGGCGTGATAAGAATGCGCGCCCAGGCGTTTGTTGAAACCAGTAAGTCCGGCAAGGAAAGCATCATCATCACTGAGATTCCCTATCAGGTGAACAAATCCAATTTGATCGAAAAAGTCGCCAACCTGGTACGCGAAAAAGTTATAGATGGCATTACAGATTTAAGGGATGAATCTGACAAGGAAGGCATCCGGATTGTCATTGAATTGCGGCGCGATGCCTACGCCGAGGTTATCCTTAATCAGCTCTACAGCCACACCCAACTGCAGGAAAGTTTTGGTATTAATATGTTGGCGCTGGTAAACGGTGTGCCGCGACAGTTGTCTTTGAGAGAAACCCTGCAACATTTTATCGATTTCAGACATGAGATTATCATCAAGCGGACAAGGTTTGACCTGAAACAGGCCGAGGAGAAAGCGCATATTCTCGAGGGCTTGAAAATCGCCCTGGACAATATTGATGAGGTGATTGCGATAATTCGCGCCTCGAAGTTGCCCGAAGACGCCAAGAATAATTTAATTACCCGCTTTCGCTTCTCCGAGCGTCAGGCCCAGGCCATTCTGGATATGCGTTTACAGAAACTGACCGGCCTGGAAGTCGATAAAATCGTGGAGGAATACAAAGAAACCCTGAAGCTCATTGAACGATTAAAATTTATTTTGGATAACGTTGGCGAACAGATGCTGATTGTCAAAAATGAGCTGTCCGAAGTAAAAGAAAAATATGGCGACCAGCGGCGTACGCAGATAATTGCCGACGAAGGCGAATTCTCGGTAGAAGACATGATTGCCGAAGAAGATATGGTTATTACTATTACCCATAATGGCTTTATCAAGCGCTTTCCGGTCGATGCATCCCGGCGCCAGAATCGCGGCGGTCGCGGCAGTATGGGGGCGCAGGCCAAGGACGATGACTTCGTCCGCAATTTGTTTATTGCCAATACTCACGACTATCTTCTGGTTTTTATGAATAATGGGCGCTGTTATTGGCTAAAGGTTCATGAAATTCCTCGCGCCGGTAAGGGCACTCGCGGTCGCGCAATCGTTAATTTGATCAATACTCAGCCGGGTGAAGAAGTGCGGGCGGTTCTGGGGGTCAAGGAGTTTGACGATCAGCACTTTATCCTGATGGTAACGCGTAATGGTATAATCAAAAAAACGGTTCTTTCCGACTTCGGTAATCCACGCAAGCCGGGAATACGCGCCATTAATATTCGCGAAGACGATGACTTGCTCGACGCCCAGATTACAAATGGTAGTCAGGATATTATCCTTGGAACTAATTATGGTAAATCAATCCGCTTCCACGAAACGGATGTGCGCGCCATGGGGCGTACTGCCTCTGGTGTTAGGGGCGTTCGGCTGAGCGGCAAAGACGATCGGGTCGTCGGCGTAGTTACCGTACATAATGAAAGCGGTACGATCCTGGCGGTTGCCGAAAACGGATATGGTAAGCGCAGTGATATTAAAGATTATCCGGTTATCCGACGCGGCGGAAAAGGCGTAATTACCCTAAAAACTTCTGTCCGCAACGGTCGGATGGTTGCCCTGCGCGAAGTCGTTGATACCGACGATCTGATGATAATTACCACCAAAGGCGTACTGATCCGCCAGCCGGTTTCTACGATCCGTACGATTAGCCGTAATACCCAGGGCGTTCGCCTGATCCGGCTGGATGAAGGCGATCTTATTTCAGCGGTGACCAGGGTGGTCGAATCGGAAGATAAGAATAATGGCAATGGTGATGAATCAGAGAGCGACGAATTGCCACTGTTAAATACCGAAGAACCGAACGACTCCGAATGAATATCAGCGGAAGGAGGATTGCTTTTGAATCAGCAAACAATTCGAAACAACCTGCTGGAAATCATGGAGCGCATCACCCGTGCGGCTGAAAAGTCCGGTCGGAAATCCTCCGAAATAGAAATAATCGCTGTTACAAAAAACGTCCCCGAATCGGTAATACGCCAGGCATATCAGGTCGGGCTTAGAATATTTGGCGAAAACCGAATTCAAGAAGCCATTCCCAAAATTGCGGCATTGAAAGATTGCGAGGAAATAACCTGGCATATGATCGGTCACCTCCAGAGCAACAAAGCCCGCAAGGCGGCGGAAAACTTTGCTATGATCCAATCGGTGGACTCACTTGAACTAGCCTGCAAGCTAGCTCGCATCGGCTACGAAACCGATAAGCACATTGAAATTTTGCTCGAAGTCAACGTCTCAAGCGAAGCCACTAAATCGGGCGTGCAACCCATTAACCTGGTCTCGATTGCTGAAAAAATCGCCGCCCTTCCCGAAATCACTTTAAGAGGTTTAATGACCATCGGGCCGCTGACAACTGATAAGAAACTGATCAGAAAAGCCTTCATAACCTTGCGGCAGTATTTTGAAAAAATTTCGTTGAGCGGAATGTTTCAGAGAAACTTCAACATAATATCAATGGGAATGACTGACGACTATGACATTGCCGTTGAGGAAGGGTCAAATATGGTGCGCATTGGCCGCGGGATTTTCGCAGAAAGAACAGCTCAATGATAAAAACCAACGAAATCCGTGATCGTAAATTCCGTAAAATTTTTCGTGGCTATGATCCGGTTGAGGTCAAGTATTTTACGGAGATGCTGGCTGATGAATTTGAACAAATGGAAGAAAAATTGGCGAAAATGGAAGCGCTCGTAGCTGAATTTGACCAAACTCGCCGGGGGCGGGATAAAATTTTGAAAGAAGCCCGCGATCGTGCTGCCGGCATCATCATGGACGCCGAGTCAATCGCCACTGAAGTTGTCGCCAATGCAGAAAATAAAAAGAAGCAAACCCAAGAATCGATTGATCGGCTGAACCTAAAGCTCGAGAAAATTATCCAGCGTCTGCGAAGCGCCCTGCAAAACCAGTCTGAACTGCTCGCCCTACTCGAAGATACCCAGGACTGGTCAGAAGAAGAGGTTGACGATATTGATTTACCAGACGAAAAAGGCAAATAAAATGAAATCACAAAATGAAACCAACTATGCGCTCGTAATAAATAAGGCAGTTTGCCCGGAAGTATCAAGCGATAAGTTGAAATTTAAGACATACTTATTGAACGACGGAGCTCCGATCGGCGCCTGGCGCGATGCCGTTCGTACGGCGATTATTAAAGGTGCTAATGCCATCTTGATGATTGGTCGCGGACGCCCAACCCAATTATCCGAAAAATGGGACGCGGTTGTTGTGACCGATCAGATCAATGTTTCCGGGCAAAATCCACTGGTCGGCCAGAATGACGATAAATTTGGGACGCGTTTTCCCGATATGTCAGGACTATATAGCGTCGAAATGGTCAATAAGTTACTTAAAGCCGGCAAGAAAACGGGCCTGGTTTTTCAAAGCGGAGTCCTTCTAGTGCCGGTAAATATAGAGGGCGCAACCACCCTTGAAAGAAAGATTTTATCCCAGAATAAAATCGCGGCACTTTCCCGGGATGTGTTCAGTGGCGCTATCACCGCTAAACACGCCGGATGTCGGTGCGCCGGACTTATCCTATTTAAAAACCTTAACTTTGACCAGCTCAAAAACCTTATTACAAACATCGAGAGATAACAATTTTTTAAAAACTCCTGGTGCTTGCGAAAGGCTATCATTTTTTATATCGTTGTATTTTAATAGATTTCTGACCGTAATGAAGAATTGGGGGCGGATTCGAAAACTGTTATTGATTAGAGCTAGTTGTTATTTTTTATTATGCATTCCGATCGGTTTACAGGCCGGGCGACCGGTATCGAAAACCGATTTTATTAGCAAAAAAATTCTGCCCGTCTGGATTTATTTAAGCGACGAATCGGAGTATGCGAAATATTTTGAAACAATCGAGATGCCTAAAAAAACTCAACAACGCCTGGCAAAAAACGGGATACTTACTAACAAATCGGGTGATGATCTTATTCCGACTGAAGAACTGCGAAAAATGATAGAAACTAGCGTCGTCCGATTGCGCCATTACTCCCGGCTTTTGAGGGCATTTAGCGCCGAGATAGACTTGATGAATCTGAAGCGACTCGCATCATTGCCGATTGTTGGAAGAATTGAGTTGGTCGAAAGTTATTTCGGCAAACCACCCGATTTATTGAAAACAGAAGATAATTCAAAAATAAAAATGGCAAAAACTACCGCCGCTTATGAGGCCCAGCTCGAACAGCTTAATATTCCCGCCGCACAAGCCCTGGGTTTTACGGGCGCCGGCGTGCGGATCGGATTTATCGACACAGGTTTTTTAAAAGAGCATGAAGTTTTTGGCGATATCATTTCATCCGGCCGCCTGATAGCCGAATACGACTTTATCAATGATGATGCAAATGTCGGCGATGAGGAATCCTCGGATACTACTACTAATGGTCTGCAGAGCGAGCATGGAACTGCGGTCTGGAGCATAGTCGGAGGATATAATCCGCCGGCTTATATCGGCGCGGCCTACAACGCTGAGTTTTTGCTGGCTAAAACCGAACGCCTTGATAAGGAAATCAGGCGCGAAGAGGATGATTTTGTCGCCGCTGTAGAGTGGTGTGATTACTGGGGCGCAGATATAGTCTCAGTTTCGCTAGGATACAGAGATTTTGGCAGAGAGGAAAATTATTTTGAGTATTCGTACGAACAGATCGATGGTCAGACTACAGTAACAACCAAAGCGGTTAATTGGGCTTTCGAGCGTGGGATTCTTTTCGTCTGTTGTGCCGGTAATGATGCTAGTAATTTCGATGACGGCGGCTTACTGACTCCTGGAGATGCATTCGGCGCCCTGACGGTCGGCGCGGTAGACGCCCAGGGAATAATTGCGCCATTCAGCTCGCACGGCCCGACGTACGACGGCCGTATCAAGCCGGATCTGTGTGCCAGGGGAGTTGGAACATATTCTGCTAATAATTATCAAGGAGCCTATCGCACTGGCAACGGAACTTCTTTAGCGACACCGCTGATTGCCGGTGCCGCCGCTTTAATACTGGAAAGCCAGCCGGAACTTACTCCGGCAGAAATTATCACTGAATTGAAGCGCTATGCCGACCGCATCGACCATCCCGATCGATTTTATGGCTGGGGCATTCCCGATGTCTATCAGAGTATTGTCAAATATGAACCGACGGGATTTCCAAAGGCGAAACTCTCGGTCGAAAAAATTCTGGCCTATCCCAATCCGGCCAATAGCACGATAAATTTTTACTTTATCTGGCAAAATGCCACGCCGCCAACCGCGTCGTCGCGCCTGCAAGTCTACAATCTCAGCGGTCGAATCGTTTTTGAGAAAACGCTGTCAAGCGGTTACGGCGGTCAAAAGGAAATTGTGTCGTGGGATTTGAAAAATCAATCCGGCGCAAAGGCTTCTTCTGGTATCTATATTGTGCGATTACAGAGTCCGGATTATTTAAAAACGGCTAAATTCGTGGTGATGCATTAGACATTAACTGACAACCTTTATCTCAGATGCCTGTCTAAGGCAGGGAGATGTCAAAGTATGGAAAAAGAAGAAGTCGAGTTAATACGGAAGA
>JALOAB010000151.1 GCA_023229045.1 Fidelibacterota bacterium | reverse complement strand
GGCTATAATGACGGAAAATTCTGGATTCCCCTGGGAGACTATGGTTCCAGTTCAGGATTCTATGGGAATTTTGACGGCAACGGCTGTACCGTATTCAACC
This sequence comes from Fidelibacterota bacterium, assembly GCA_023229045.1. Classification (GTDB taxonomy): domain Bacteria; phylum Fidelibacterota; class UBA2242; order UBA2242; family UBA2242; genus JAGNGI01. The sequence goes on along the minus strand of JALOAB010000151.1, from coordinate 5,526 downwards.
TGGCGATTAATTCAGACGAAACATATATTGGCTTTTTCGGATATTTATATGAAGGCAGTGTGGTCATGGATTTGACAATACACATTGATGAAGAAAGCGCAATAACCAACGCTTCAATCTCTACAAGCTCCTACACCGGCGGTCTGGCTGGCTATTCCAAAGGCACCGTCACCGGTTGTTCTGTGAATGGAGACGTATATTCAGAAACCCCCTATTCCGGTTGGGAAAGTATTTATGCCGGCGGGCTCATCGGTTATCTGAAATCACCGGGCTCTGTCTCCGATTGCCGTACCGACGGTTATGTCGAAGCTAATGGCGAAGTCGGAGGATTGGTAGGTTGTTCCAGTGAAGCTGAAATCTCTGAATCCGGCTCCGGAATGGATGTCGTAGGAGATATAGGATATACCGGCGGGCTCATTGGGGAAAAGTGGCATGGTATGATTACCAACTGCCATGCTACCGGGTCGGTGGAATCTGACGGTGATTATGTCGGCGGTTTTATTGGCTACTGTGCGTATGACAGTATTATGAACTGTTTCGCTACCGGTAATGTGAGCGGACAAGAGATGGTTGGTGGTTTTGTCGGAACCATCTATGGATTTACAGCGACATCCTCAACCCGCATTGAAAACTGTTTTTCCACTGGTGAAGTGACCGGCACTGATGAAGTAGGCGGATTTGCCGGCAGGAATACTTCTGCGAATATCCTCAACTCATACGCCAGAGGTAACGTACACGGGGATAACAAGGTCGGTGGTTTTCTCGGCTATAACTCTGAAGGAATTCTAACTAATTGCTACTCCACCGGCAAACCGGACGGAGAATCGGATATCGGAGGATTTGTGGGCTCTACTGCTTCGTGGGGCGGCACCACCACAGGGTGCTTCTGGGATATTGCATCCAGTATGCTCAGCAACTCCGACGGCGGCACCGGCAAGACTACCGCCGAAATGAAAACGCAGTCAACTTTTACCGATGCCGGCTGGGATTTCAGTGATATCTGGGCTATTAACACTGCGAAAAATGACGGTTATCCCTGCCTACAGTGGCAGGATGACCTGCCGACAGCGATCGAAGCGTCGAAACCCTTCAGCAGTAATTCCGGCGTCCCGGATACCTATGTTCTGAATAACGCCTACCCAAATCCCTTTAATCCGACGACTACCATCAGTTACGGATTGCCCGAACCGGGGCGGGTCAGGATGGTTATTTATAATATTTACGGACAGAAAATTGCCGAGCTGGTTAATCAGACCCAAAATGCCGGTTGGTATCAGACAAACTGGAATGGAAAAAACCAATCCGGAGTACAGGTTAGCAGTGGCGTTTATCTGTGCCATATCAGTATTATCGGTCAGAAAGAGACCTTTTCGAAAAATATTAAAATGCTGTTAACGAAGTAAACTTAATAAAAGGAGTAAGACAATGAAACGTTTAACAACCCTGATTATGCTGATTTTGATATGCAGTGTTGTGCTGATCAAATGCGGCGACGACGACGAAGGCGCCAGTTTCTTAGGACCTGGTGAAACCGAGTCGGCGATTGTGGGCAGCTGGATCCGGGAAGTCGTCAAAGGTTATAACTATGCCGGTCTGTCGTTTCTGGAAGATGGCACATATTATTATGTTAATATGACGTCACCGACAGCAGAACCCTATAATTACCGTGAGGGTCAATACTATATGAGCGGAAAAACTTTGACGCTGGGTCCTGATGATGCCAGTTGTAATGGAGACGGGATTTACGAAGTTAGTATTACCGAAGACCAAAAGAAAATGACCCTCAAGAAAACATCTGACGATTGCGAGGTAAGATCTGGTGAACTGCCGGGAAGCTGGCAACGGGTGGAAGATTAAGCGTCTAAAACACAATAATTCGCCAACCGAATGTCAACCTCCCGAAGGTTTAAAACCTTCGGGAGGTTTTCTGTTTAGATCGGGAGTGCGCCAAAAGTGTTGGCGCATTTCCGAACGAAGTGATAAAAGACTCTGCGAACTACGTTAGCAAGCTTCAATACTTATGAAGCAATCCGAAATCTGGATCAATATTAAGATCTTTTTATCTACACTATTAAACGTATAAGACTACAGAGATATTTTTACGAATAGGCTATAACGATTCCTCGTCGCCCGATAAGATCCGGAAGAAGAATCGCTCAGGTCTCTCACAAGGACTAAGGCGGTCTCCCGATAAATCGGGACCAATCCCGTCAAAGGAGGGGCTTCTGTCGCACCTCTCTCATCGGATGATAATTCTCCTGTGAGTCCTAATCCGCTGAATAATACATACGCTCAATCAAAAACCCATTCTGTAAAAAATTCCGGCGATGTATATTATACCTGCTTTTTACACTTAATAATTTCACAGGAGAATTACGCATGTCAGAAAAAAATCTCGTCTATCGCGGTAAATCCAAGGATGTAATTCAAATCACCACCGGTCCGTATGCCGGCAAATACCGGATGGTGTATACCGATCGTGCGACCGGCTATATGGAAAATGGAAAGCCGGTATTCGATCCCGGCTACGATAATGTCGTCGGCGAAATTCCCGGTAAAGGTGCGATCGCCTGCCGCTTCGCCACCCATTTTTTTAAATTGTTAAAAGCCCGCGGCATTCCTTCGCACTATATCGATTCAAGCGGGGATAATGAAATGATCGTCGAGCCGGCTATTCCGCTCAGTATGCCGGTGGAATCGCCGGAGTTTCCCGGTTCGGCGCCGCTTTTGAATCTGGAATTCACCTGGCGCAATAATGCCACCGGCAGTTTCTGGAGAAGGTATCCGTTCGTGAAACCCTGTAAAAATCTGGGAAAAGTCGTCGAAGCCTGGACAAAAGGCGACAGTGACATTCTCATTACCCTGGAAGCTCTGCAAGCCACCGGCGCGATGACTTCAGATGAAATCGCCCAAAGCGTCGCATTGGTACGGCAGATTGCCGCGCTTGTCACCGAAGAATTTGCCGCGCATGACCTGCACGTCATCGATGGCAAATTTGAACTCGGCCGGCTGAAATCCGGCGATGGTAAAATCGTGATTATCGACGAAATCTCTCCCGATGTACTGCGGGTCTGCAAGGGCTATTCGCCCGATAAATGCGGCGACTGTACAGTTTACCGCGAATGTACCATTACCAATTATTCCGACGGCAAGCGAACGATCAAAAACCGGAATCAGGTTGCCGCGGCGGATTTTGTCAATATTTTTCTGTAAGATTTGAGTCCGGACATTCTTTGTCCGGTTTCAGGATATTGATTTAAACTGAATTATCGATAGCAATCCGCCGACCTGAGCGATCAGATTCCTGGGCGGCCGCCATGATCTGCTGAACTTTATAACCATCATAAAAATTCGGCGCGACCGGACGATTTTCCAGGATAGCGTCGATAAATAACCGGCAACCGACCGCCTGCCGGGTGAAAATCCCAAACGGTTCAGTCGGTTTGACGTCAGCCCAGTACTTATGCGGGACTGGCAAATCCTGAAAGGCTTTTTCCCGGTCGCGCGCGCCCCGCACATTCGCTCCGCCATTCTGCCCCGGCGCCGGAAATGTAATCTCGAGACTTCCGTTCTCGCCGTACAGTTTGACCTGCATCCGCATATCCTGCTCCGCCAAATACGCCACGAAACTAGCCTGAATCACCGCGTGTCCGCCGGTGGCGAATTCCACCAACAAGAAGGCGGAATCATTCGCCGGACTGATCTGACCGCCTTCGGCTCCCGGATGGTTGATGAAACTCTGCAGGTGCGCTTCGACCTGAGCAATATCACTAACCAGCCAGCGCGCCATATCGATCATATGCGAACCCAGATCGCCCAGCGCGCCATTGGAGCGTTGCCCATCCAGCCGCCATTGATAACCCGGTTTGCGACCATTACCGACCAGAAAACTGAATTCCCCGTGGTAAAACCGACCGATATAATTCCGGTCAATTAAATCGCGCGTATAGCGAAAAAACGGCATCCAGCGATAGGTAAATAAAACCATGTGATTTACTTTGGCGGCTTCAGCCTTTTGCCACATTTCAGAAGCCTGATCGAGCCGCAACGCCAACGGTTTATCGCACAGGACGTGCAAGCCGGCCGCGAGGCTTTGCATTGTGATATCGTAATGCAGATCGTCGGGCGCCCCGATTATAATAGCCTCCAGCCCGCCCTTTTCAATCATTATTTTATAATCAGAAAAGATCTTGGGTATTTTATACTTCTCAGCCATTTCCGCGGCGCGCTGGTGGTTTCGCCCACAGATAGCCACAATTTCAGCCTGCGGATGACTCGTCAGAGATGGCAGATACATCGCATCCGCCCACCAGCTGGTACTGATAACTCCAATCCGGATTTTTCGTGACATATCTACTCTCCGTATAAAATTTTATTAGAATTGATCCGGGCTTTTTTATTATGGCGGAAAAGCGCATCGGCTTTGATCATAAACCACTCCAACGAAAACATAAAATCAACCTTTTGCCAGAATGGAACAATTATGATCCAGAGCAGACAGATAACAATTATAAACACAAATATCTGAGTCACATTCCAAACCAGCACCGGCACCTGATTCACCAAACTGACCGCGTTATCCCAGAATTGTTCAAATAGCCAATAAACGCCCCGCGCTAAAAAGAACTCCATCACATATATCGTCAGAGAGACGATGCTGAATTTGCGCACCCAGAGCGAGCGTTCAATGCGGCGCTGACGCTTCTCCGGCTTACAATAATCAAAACGACCCAGCATCAGGACTGTCGCAAAAGTCATTGCACCTAAATTCAACACCTGCATCATGACCGGGATGTCATCCGAAGCTACGTTGACAATTGGATTATCTGTTAACCAGAGCCACAATAAAAACATCGCCAGCGTCATCAAAAAGAAAATGCCGGCGTATTTGCGGATGTTTTTATAGCGACCTCCGGCATGAATCGCGGCTCCGATCACGGCGCCTGCATAGCCAAAGCCCAGAATCGGGAAGAGGCGAAAACGCCCGGCGGTCAATTTACTCCATAATATTAAAGGCAATTTTAGATTGTGTTTGGATGAAAAATTTAGCACGGGTTCGGTCAGGGCGTGGACAACCGGAGTAAAGATAAACCAGATTAAAGTGATGATCGTCATTCCCAAATAAATACGCCGGACATTTTTGCGGTTTACGCTATTGTTTTGGACAGATTTCTGTTTTTCCGCCTGGGATTTTTCCAATAGTAATAAAATGAATACCGGTACGATGATTCCGGTCAGCGCGATCGCATCCAGAGTATCGGCATAGTAACGTATTTTATAGTTGAAAATGTTGAAAAAACCATTCGTGAACATGCCGCCTTCAAAAATGAAAACGGCGGTGCGGCTGACAAACAGTAATAAAAAAGCCGCCAGAATCCGACGCAGGATATATGCGGAACTCTGCTCCGGATCGCGGTTATATACCCGCAAAAAACCGTAAGCGATGTTAGCGCCCGTTACCAGCGCAAAAATCGGCCCCCACATCGATAAAACCATCGCCGGGAACAGAAGACAAATCACTTTCTG
>JALOAB010000150.1 GCA_023229045.1 Fidelibacterota bacterium | reverse complement strand
CTTTTCCGATGAAAGCCTGATTGTGCAGATCGGAGATGATTGGTATCGCTATTACCGCTATATCGGCGAAAAGGCGATAATAACCGGTTTCGTTCATCTGGCCTTTGAACCGCTTAGAAAATTGAAAATAATTGCCGATTTACAGTACCAGTATTTGCAATGGACTCTGAATCAGAAAAAAATCGGACACGCGGTCGGCTATGACGTTTCGGCAGACTGGAATTTTCTGAATCCGCGTCTCGGTGCAATCTATTCTTTGTCAAACGATCTGGCGGTTTTTGTCAACTATGGACGCTCGCAAAGGGAACCGGCTGACGAGCAAATAATCGAAGCCGATGACATCTGGAGCGAACCGCAGAAAGCCGCCGCCGAATTGATCGATGACTATGAACTGGGCGCTAACTTTCGTGGCAAAAAACTCGGAATCGACCTGAATCTTTATCGCATTAATTATAAAAACGAACAGTTGAAAAATATCGACATTGAACAAGAAGGCGAATATGTTTATACGCAGGCGGCTTCGACGATTCATGAGGGGCTGGAATGGGAAACTCGTTATCAGCTCCATCCGCGCTGGCTATTGACTTTGAATGGGACTTTCAGCCGCCATACTTTTCAAAGCGGTCGCAATAAAGGTAATACGCTGACCAATGTGCCCGGCGTTCTGTTCAATGGCAGTCTGGACGCCCATTTGTTAAAAAACCTGACGACTTCGCTGATAATCCGCCATGTCGGACGGCAATATATCGACGAAGAAAATATCGGAACCAATCCGGCTTACTGGCTGACGGATATCGGCTTGCGTTACCAGCTTGGTCGCTTTGATTTGAATGGCAAAATCAATAATGTTTTCAACCGGCTCTATTCCACTTACGGCTATGGATACGAGTGGGGCGACTATTATGCTTATTACTGGCCGGGCGCGACCCGCAATGCCTTCATTTCGATTTCATACAGGATAGAATAAAAATATAGGTCGAAGTTATATTTCTACCGGGCGATTTGACAAATCGCCCAACAGTGTGAGATTGACTTATGATGCAATAATCCTACAAAGTACAAAGAGGTATATTGCTCCTTAAGATATTAAAATTTTAGGTAGAAATGGCGTTAGTTGGCAAAACTACATTAATGAAAATATAATATTCATTTAGCTGATTACTGATTGCTAAGTTTGGGTAAGAGATTATAACGCACCCATCCATTGCCGGGATCGATTTCCAGCGCCTTAAGATAATGTTGTTTTGCGGTGGTAATATCGTCTTCCTGCTGATATAGGATTCCAAGCCAGGCATGCGCCTCGGAGTATCCCCAATCCGGTAATTCGGATGTTGGTTTATCATTCCTGAATAGTTCAGATGACTTACTTAACAATTCGCGGGCGCGCTCCTTACCGCCACCCCATTGTTCCGGCGTATGGAAAGCCGAAATGCCTTCGATCAATGCAATGCGTGGATTATTTGGCTCCAATTCCTTAGCAGTCGCGATCGCCTTGCTTGATTTGGGACCATACAAGATTCCTGACCAGGGAATCAGCGCAATTTTATATCCATACATGGCTGAAATCAGTGCCCAGGCGTCTGCATATTCGGGCTTGATATCTAAACATTGCTCCAATTGCTCAAACCCGTCCTGAAGGTACTTTTTGACTGCTTCCTTATTTTTTTGATTGATAGCGTAGGTCGTCAGTCGGTAATCACAGTAAGCGATATAATATCGAATCAACCAATCCCGATCGCTTTTTCCGAGTAATCGTTCAAAAGTAGCCCGGGCCTCAAGCATTTGTTTTTCGTCCCAGCTATAATATCCGATTTGAACCTGTTTTTTAGCATTGAGTATATAATTGGAAATATCCTGACCAAATACCAGACTTACCATTACCAGGATTAAAATAGATATTTTTTTCATTAGCAACCCCTTCATTTACGAGTTTTATTTGATTGACAGCGATATACCAAAATAAAGATTGCGGCCGTAGGTGCTTCTCAATTCTGTGCGTTGCGAAAAATCCGGACTGTAATAATAGCCGTAAATATTCCGTCGGTCGAGCAAGTTGGCAATCGCGGCGTAGAAAACCAGAAAATTGCTTTCATGAATATAGGTGTAATAACTATATGACAAGTCCAGGCGCCGGATAGCCGGTAAACGTTCGGCATTCCAGCGACCGAGCCCAGGCGTATAGGGTTTACCGCTGGTATAATGATAGGTAAAGCCGATGGAATTGTTGGTCATAATATTGACTTTAAGCGCTATTGTGAAGTTATGGCGAATATCATAATCGGTTGCAACCAGTTCCGGATAGTTCAAGGTTTTACGTTTGGAAACCAAGTAGCTGTACGATGTCCAGCCTGATATGAGGTTGTAATTTGCTTTAAGAAAAAAATCGGCGCCGTAAGCAAAACCATGTCCCTTACCGGTATATCTCTCGTCGCCAGCCATCAAACTGTCCAGCGGCAATCGGCTGTACTCCTTATAATAACTTTCTATCCGCAAATTGGTTAAGCCGGATTTTAATTCATAACCGGCAACGTAGTGAACAGCCTGCATTGAAGGTAGAGCCGGATTGCCGTAGTTCGGATCTACAACCCGTCCCTGATTAAATTGATGAAAACGACCGGTAGCGAATTTAACAATCTGCGTTTCTGTCAGACGGTATCCGAGCGAAAAGCGCGGATCAATAATCGGGTCAGACTTGAAATCCTGATTGTCAGTCCTGAGTCCGGTGATAGTGAACAGACGCGCAGAAATGTCCCATTCGCTTTCGATATAAAGACCAGTCTGAATCTGGAAATAATTATTATCATATCGAATGGCCGGCGCCTCTGGTCGCAGATCATTTGCGTCTTCCGGATAAGTGCCGGCGTTTTCCAGTTCGGAGAGAATTATCTCCAGACCGGTATTGATCTTCATACGACGGGAAATGGTCATGGAAAGATCACTGCGTAGCTTATTGAGTCGTTCGGAATTATCAATAATCAGATTACCCAGCAGTAATTTCTGCCGATAATAATTAATTGACAGGGAACTCCGCAATGACGTCCGCTCTCCGATCATTCGGTTGACAACCAGATTGGTCAGCCACTGATCGTTTCCACTTGAAAGATTACCTGAAAAGGTTGGTGAATTGTAATACACGCCCAGATTCTCCCGCGCGAAATAATTGAATAGTTTCAAATTGGTGCGGGCATCAGGGCGATAAGTCAGGCTGATATTAGCGTCCCAGCTAACGGGGAATTTGTCAAATTTATCCGTGCCTCCATTCAATTGAAATAGCGGTGTGGTATTGGAATAATTACCTGAAAAACGCAATCCCAGCCGATTGGGTTTTAGCGGATAATTACCACCGAAGGAAACTGCGGCTAAACCCACTCCGATATCGGTTGAGGGTTGCTCAGGCATCCCGAGTGTTTCCATCGCCAGGACAGCCGACAAAGCGTTTCCGTATTTAGCCGAGAAAGCGCCACTCGAGAAATAAGTGCCTGAAAGCAGAAATGGACTAATCATACCGAAATACCCTCCCTGATCAGATTCGTAGCGATAGGGATGGGCCAAAGTGGCGCCGTCAAGAATGATCAGGTTTTCCGAAACATCTCCACCGCGCACAAACATACCCGCACCTTCGTCAACGGTATTGACTCCCGGTAAAGTCAGAATCACCCGAAAAACATCAGCCGCGGCGCCGGCAGTTGTAACGACATCAAGCCTGTTTAATGTGTGTCCTTCACCATCGGTCGCCGTGAATGAGCTAGCGCTGACGGTGACGGCATCCAATTTTACAAAAGTCTTTTTTAATTCTATCGCGAGAGCGATGGGTTTATTACGTTCCAATAAGAGGGGAATTTCCAACTGCTCGTATCCGATGTGTGAAATGCGGATAATACGTTGTCCAAAACGTTTTGAATGTAGTTCGAAGTAGCCGCTTTCATCGCTCATTCCACCCTCGATTCCATCAGTAAAAAATATATTCACATAAGCTAGCGGCGCTTGATGATTGCCCCGGACGTAACCGGTTATCTTAACTTCCGGCGTTTCGGCTGTTATCTGTGAGAGCAAGATTACTATTAGGATAATAAGAATTGAGATCTTATTTCTTATCTGAATCATCATTATTTTCGGGGTGGATAAATTTATTAAGGGTTTCGACATATTGAATGAAAGCCGCCCGACCTTTGGAACTCAATTGACAGGTAGTCCGGGGTCTTTTATTAACAAACTCTTTCTTAATAGTAATATAGCCGGCTTCCTCGAGCTTGGTTAAATGCGTACTGAGATTACCATCGGTCGTGCCGATAGTCTCCTTGAGATAGACAAATTCCACCTCCTTAACCGGCATTAATATGGAGAGAATCGAAAGCCGGATGCGGGAGTGAATCAGAGGATCCAATTCATCGAATGTAGACATTTTATTTCCTCAAATATTTTTTACGCAGGAGGTAGCCGGGAACCAGATAGCCGAGAATCAGGGCAACCGCGAATATTGCCATATGCCAGTGCCAATGCACCAACATCATCAAAATTGCCGTCGCCCACCATATCCCACCGCTGTATTTTAACAGATTCCAATCAATGATATATCCGGTTGTAAAACAGGCAATTGCGATTAAAATAGACAGCACGATTGACATAGACGAGAGTGGGATAACTTTAAGCGGCAAGGCTAAAAATGCAACCAGGAACATCGAAGCGCCACAAGCAATCCAGAGACTTCGCGAGGCGATCCGGGCATAGGTCAGGACCCGATTTTTCTTGGATTGCCGGCTATGATAGATCGTTTCGATGACGGCCGCCAGCGGCATCAGGGTAATCCAGGGAAGCCAGGCCAGTCGTTCATACCCAGCGAAAACCAGAATATATACCAGAATACAACCCGCCAGCGCCATCCAGCCCCATAACAGAAAGTCAAATCCCGATTCAGCAGTTTCGGTTCGCGTTTTTTCCATCATCTGGCGAATGACTTTAATTTCGTCGGCTGGTTTGAGGTCTTGTGTTTGGTCAAATTCATCTTTCATTATCTTCTCCTTTGCAAATTACTTTGTTTTTCAAAGTGAATTTAATAGATAATTATAGGTATGTCAAGAATTATTTAAGATTCGTTCAAACCTTCGGGAGATTCGGGAGAAGTTGAAATTTATCTTGACAAATCAAAAAGTTGTATCTAAAATTAAAGCGTTCTTTCCAATTGGGCTTAGAATTATCGGTATTCACTCCGTTTACCGGTTATTCTGCTGAGTGAAGTGTGTCCCGCTGAATCGGGGTGTGGCTTTTTCTCAGAACTGTGATTTGGTCTTTTCGTGAAAGTATAAATCGAATTTTATGAAGGAAGGCACGAAATGCATTGGCAGGGAAGCCCGACACTTGAAGAGTCTGGAAATTTCGGTAGAAATGAAGTCGGTGTTAAATATCTAAAACATCTGTGCAAATATTGCCGATGTGCAGATTTTTCTAATTTGTACGATAGACAAATAAGGAAGGAGGTAGATATGTCCATCTGGAAAGTCAAAGCCCGGAGTCAATGATTGAGCATTCACTCCGGGCAGAACAATCGTAATCTCAGAAGAGATTACACTCATTCCGAATGATTTTAATGAAGTATTTTTGAAATTAAAAGAGAATGGAGAATAAAATGAAAAA
>JALOAB010000149.1 GCA_023229045.1 Fidelibacterota bacterium | reverse complement strand
CAACGGCGTCTATGCCGTAGATCGGAACAGCGACGGTAATCCTGAATATACTTTCAACGGTCAACCCGATTTTAACTACAAACAGTTTCGCTCCAATTTAGTAATCCGCTGGGAATATATGACCGGCTCAGTAATGTATCTGGTCTGGTCGCAGGGTTTTACCAACTATGAACTGTTCCGCTCATTTAATTTCGGCAAAGATACGCAAACCCTGTTCAATGGGATCAGCGATAACGTCTTCATGATCAAGATCAGCCAAATGCTGACTTTTTAACTCTCTACTCCGGATACATCCCGACCGAGCCTCACTTGCCAAACCAGGTGAGGCTCTCTGTTATATAGCGTGAATTAAAAGGAATGACAATCTAGCATCAGCGCATTAACAATAACTTCTGCCGCGCCTGGCGATCTCCCTGACGAATAACAACGATATAGACGCCGCTCGTAACCGGAATGCCTCTCGGATTGCGTCCGTCCCAGGTACAGACGTTCAATCCGATTTGCGGATTATTGATTGTCTTACGAAAAACCTCTTGCCCAAGGATATTAAAGATGAAAGCCGTGACTGGTTTTTCCGATTTCAGCCGAAAAGGCAGATAAATGTGCGGACTTTCGTGCGGCAGGAATGGATTCGGAAACGGATTTAGCAAAGTGAAGTGATTATCGTAATCGCTTATCCAGTCGTGATAAATACACTCGTATTCTAAAGTATCGACGCCGTCAAAGAAATAAAATCCGAGAACGCTATCGCGCGCGGCCTCCCGATCCAGAAAGACTTCTATACCGAGTGTATCGCCGTTTGGGATATATCCGTCGGCTGGCAGGAACTGCAAACTGGTCTGCTCTGACCAAAATTCAAACCGACTGGCACCTGGTCCAATGTTGAAAATCGGTAGCGTAATTCGTCCGACTTCTTGACTGAATTCCATATCGACCGGGACCAACGCGGCTTGTGGTGAGGCGGCGTTACGTTTCAATACACTTATATAAAGCGAATCGCTACCGCCATTCGAACTGATTGGCACGCTGTATTCGGTAATGCCGGGCTTGAGTAAATTGCGATCGATGAATATATCTACCACCGAACTAACCACCTGTACCGTGCCGGAAAGCGGCTCAATGCTCAACCAGTTCGGCAGAATAGTCGTGATTTCCCATTCCAGCGGCTCGCTACCGCCATTGCTAATTTGGACCGTCTGAGTATATTCATCCTGCCAGAACCACAGGCTATCCGGTTTAAGGATAATGTGCGGTGGTGTAACGATTTTTTCACGAACGATCGCCCGAATCGCCCAGTTTCCTGTCAGCGCAATCTCTTCCGAACCCTGGGTCACATTAAAATAACTCAGATCATAAAATGTCCCGTTGGATTTTACAAACGCATGCCCAGTGCCGTCCTGGGCGGCGCTGTATCCGAGTGAATTCTCGGAGCTAGCGACCGAGATTAAAAACGAACTGAGACCGCGCAGATCGATCAGACTATCCAGATCAAGCTTTGTCCAGGCGCCATCATTCGGAACAAAATCGTCAATAGTTAGCAGAACCGCTCCTGATGCCGCATTATAGACTCTGATCGTAACCGGATTGGAATCGTATGTCAGTATTTTAATCGCAGTCAAAGACGCTTCAGCTGAGTATGAGTCAAATTTCTGAGCGGCTTCGCCATCGTTTAGCTGGATAAAATAATCCAGTGAATCACGGTCGTATTCCAGTTCGTTTTCGACATAGCTACCAATACCGGTGGCGGAGTAAGTGATACTGACTTGGGCATCAGCCGCGATCTCGGCCGGCCAATACGGAATAATGGTCAATTCGGTGTAATCACTCCCGAAGGTTTCGTCGGAAATGGGATATGTTCCGGTACCGCTGAGCGTTACGAACTCCACCTCCGGTTGGTCGTAATTTTTTACAATCGCCAAACCAAAGCTATATGACGACTGGTAATTCATCTCAAAATCGATTTTACTTCCGGAGTAGAACTGAATGTACTCCGCCGCGGCCGGATTAAGCGCAATTTGCTCTCCGTCTGCAAAATTGACATGAAAATGATCCGAAGAAAGCGCCGCAATCGACGCGCCGCCATAACTATACTGCCCGCTTCCAATCGTCGGATCGTTGAGCAAGTTGGCGATGAACCAATCGCTCAGCAGTTCCTTGGTCGTTATACTGGACCCGATCGATGAAAGGGCTCCGCTAAAGCCGTTGAACGAATTATTGGTATTGCTGACCACTTCTTTTATCACTTCCAGGCCGAAACGTCGATAAATATAGAATGCCCACAAGCCAACTTTAGCGTAATCAGCCATCGAGCCATCGAAATCCATCAATGAATTATTGGTCGCACTTAAAAATGACGCGAAAGAACGTACCGGCAGACCCAGCAGACGCGGCGCCAATTCGGAAAGTCCCTCGGTCACCCAGACTTTTTCATCCGAGTCGTATGAATTATGGATCAGGTGCTGGAGTTCATGCGCTACGGTGGAGAGTGTACCTTCGTCGCTGACGTTAGCCGGATTGGTATCGATGTAGATAATTTCCCCATAGTTTTCACCGGGTCTCTGATCGAGCGGATCAAAATAACCGGCGATGTATGTATCGGAAATTCCCGCTTCGTAATTATCCCTGACGTCGATTAAAAGGACAAAGAGTTTGCCGTTGTGGTCTACGTCCGGCGGCTCGCCGAATATATCGATCTCGTTGGAGTAAATACCCTTGTCAGGATTGATCGATCCTTCCGGCGTATAATTCAGCATAATGTCGCGCACCTGTTCGGCGTCGCTCCGGGTCACCCGCCCGGCGTCGAATTCAGCGACTTCAGCGTATATTTCGATCGAATCCGTGCTCACCAGCCGGTAAAAGGCAACCTCGTCGAATTCGGCTGAACCACTCTCGGCATTTTTACGGATAAAAAAAGTAGTATCGCCAGCGGCCGGTTTGGCTAACCTGTGATGGAGAACGACTTCCGGATACTTATTCCATAAAAAAGGTGTCCCCGAAATTGGTTCTGGTGGAACAATTTTCAAGTCGGTCGCATACGCGATCGTTATTAACCAGCCCGAAACGATCAGCCATCTGATTTTATGAGTCATTAATACGGTTATAGCGAGTGCCGCTCATGAATCGGATCGCGGTTCATCAAGTCCCGAACGGCATTGTGCGGATTTTTATTCTTAAACAACACTTTATATATCTCGCTGGAAATGGGCATTAAAACATCATATTTTTTAGCCAACTGATGCACGGTCAGGCAAGTTATCACGCCTTCGGCGACCATCGACATCCCATCCAGAACATCTTTCAGTTTGCGGCCTTTGCCGATCTCCTCGCCGACGTATCGGTTGCGACTGTGCTGACTGTTGCAAGTCACAATCAAATCTCCAACGCCGCTTAATCCGGCGAAGGTTTCCTCCCGCGCCCCGAGTTTTAAGCCCAGGCGGACGATTTCCAGCAAACCGCGGGTCATGAGCGCGGCTTTGGAATTATCACCCAATCCCATTCCATCGCAAATTCCAGCGGCAATAGCTATGATATTCTTGACAGCCCCGCCGATTTCGACCCCGACGATGTCAGTATTCGTATAAACCCGAAAATAAGATGAACGGAATAATTCCTGGACAATTCGGGCGGTTTGTTCTGAAACCGAAGCCGCTACGACTGCGGTCGGTACTTCGCGGGAAACCTCTTCGGCATGGCTGGGACCGTGCAGGGTCACGATTTTTTGGGGCGAATGATTAAGAACCTCGGCAATCAGTTCGCTCATCCGCTTCATCGTATTCTGTTCGATTCCCTTAGCGAGATTGACGATAATCGTATTGGATTGGATCTGGCTGTGCAAATTCTCGAGCACGGATCGCATCGAATTGGAAGGCACCGCCAGAATAGCAATACCGGCATCGCGCACCGTTTCGCTCAAATCGTTCAGAATCGGTATTTCGCGCGGTATCGGGATACCCTCCAGAAGCGGATTACGTCGGGTTTTGTTCATATAAGCCACGTTTTCCGGGAAATATTCCCAGAGTTTCACCGGATATTTTTTCTTATAAAGGTGAATAGCGACCGTTGTTCCCCAACTGCCGGCGCCCAGCACAGCTATTGGAGCAGGTTTAAACATTTTTTTCATTTAAAAATCTTTCAGACAATCTCTCCGAGAACGAGTGGCTTTTCGCCCGAATCCTGGAGAGTGCGGCAAATCTTATCGACTGCTGAAACGGCGCAGATCAGGATCATTCCAATCCCGAGATTAAAGACATGCCGCATTTCATTCTCATCGATTTCTCCAGTATCTTGAATTAACTGGAAAATAGCCGGCCGTTGCCAGACCTGCCAATCGATCTTCAGGGTCAGATTTTCAGGAACAACCCGACTGGTATTGCCGATGATTCCACCACCCGTAATGTGACTCAAGGCGTGCAAATCCGGATCGCCCAGCAAAGGCTCAATTGCTTTCAGATAGGAACGATGAACCGCCAATAAAGCATCGCCAATCGTTGTATTTAGTTCAGCGCTAAAATCCGTCACGGAATATTTCGCCAGAAGCACCTTGCGCGCCAGAGAATAACCATTCGTGTGCAGACCGGTCGAAGGCAAACCGATCAGAACGTCACCCTTTTTGACCCGACTATTCAGCATCTGGTCTTTTTCTACCACTCCAATGATAGTGCCAACTAAGTCGTAATCGTTGGGATTGTAGATGCCGGGCATCTCCGCCATTTCGCCGCCGATTAATGCACAGCCGTTTTCCTTACAGGCAATCGACATACCGCTGATTATCTCTTTGACGGTCTCGGGCTGAAGCTTGCCTGTGCCGATATAATCCAGAAAGAAAAGCGGGCGCGCGCCGGTCGTAAGGACATCATTCACGCAATGATTGACTAAGCATTGACCAACGGTATTATGCCGGTTCATCAGGTTGGCGACCATCAGTTTGGTGCCGACGCCATCGGTGCTGGCTACCAGAACCGGCTCACGGTAATCTTTAACCGGAAAAGCATAACAACCGCCAAACAATCCGAGTTCGGTCAACACCTGCGGCGTATAGGTTTGTTTGACCAGACTTTTAATTTCTCTGACGGCTTGTTCGCCAGCCTCGATGTTGACGCCAGCCTCTTTATATGATGAAACAGCCACTTATTCTTCAACCTCCTGGTACATTGATTCGATCAGTTGTGCATAACGATTTTCGACTACCGCCCGTTTTACTTTCAAAGATGGTGTCAGTTCCCCTCTCTCGATTGTGAATTCCGATGGTATTAAAATGTATTTCTTCACTTTTTCGAATTGGGCGAAGCCTTCCATTGATTCAGAAATCACCCGGTCATATAACTCCTTAACGGCCGGCAAAGCAATCAATTCCTCGCGACTGGAAAATTGCAGATTATTCTCTTTAGCCCAGTTCTCAAGGTTCATAAAAGCTGGTACAACCAGAGCCGAGACGAATTTGCGTTTATCGCCGATCACGACGATTTGTTCAATCCACTTGGAAGTCACCAGGACATTTTCCATCGGTTGCGGCGCGACATTCTTTCCTCCGGAGGTGACCAAAATATTCTTTTTGCGATCGGTAATCGTGATATAGCCTTCATCATCAATCATCCCGATGTCGCCGGTGTGAAACCAACCATCCGGATCGAGCACCTCACGTGTCGCGGCTTCATCTTTAAAAT